>JAMCUH010000014.1 GCA_023379435.1 Thermoplasmatota archaeon
AAGAAGATGCTTGGATGGAATGTGGCACAGAAGAGGGATGACAGGATCGATAATGCTCTATTCTGCACTGGCGTGTGGCACAACCTGTTCAATATGGGCAGGTCATAGAATAGTGTCCCACACTCGAATACTTAACAAAGATTATATATAAGTTAGAGCATTTAGTATTGATAAATATGGCAAAATACAAATTCGCCTGTTCCGATATAGGAATGAACTGTGGGTTTACGGCGTCAGCAAAGACTAAGGAAGAGCTAATGCCCAAGATCGTAGAACACGCTAAGACTGCTCATAACATAACCGAGATCACCCCGGATCTGCAGAAGAAGGTCGAGGGTGCGATTAAAAAGTCTATGTTCTGAGGTTTTCAGGTAATCCGAAAGATCATCAATAAACCAAAATTTCCATATTTTACACCTATCTTAACATTAATATACCCTTTTTTGCATAGCATTGGAAAGAGGAAAATTTCACATGTCTGCTGGGATAAGCAAAGGTGGTTCTGATATACATAGAGGGAAAGATAAGCGCATTCTCATTGCCGCCGTTGCAGTTATAGTTGTGGTGGTGGTTGTGTTGTCTGTTCTATACATTGTTCCTGCTTTGAAATCAAAGAATTCCGATGTTGTTATGGGTCAGTATATGAAAATATCTAATTCAGATCTACTCTCCAACAACACCAGTGCCATATATTTCATAAGCTGGTATGGTTGCCCCTATGGTGCAGACAATTCGTGGGTGCTCTATGATCTCATAAACTCAACAAAGAACATTTCAGGGGATGTTGTGTTACACACATCTGCGCCTTTTGATTTTTATAACAACACTCCAGCACTTCTTTTCCTTGGAAGTTCAGGCATGGGAAGTTATGGAATGAATACAACGTTTTCGTTAGGCGGTGTTTCTTTCAACTTTGAGTCATTCTATATGTATAATCAGACACTGACAGGAACAGTAAAAAATACACCCATAAATTCAACTGATCTAACAAGTGTCGGTCTTTCAGAGCTGAAAGCTACTCTACCGCTGGCAATATACAATACGGCAATGAAGTATCAGACACAGGTGAAGTTGCAGAATTACAGTAAACCTATCGCTGACGTGGAAGGCCATCTGGTCACAATGGAAATAATAACTGGCCCCAATGGAGCGTTTGTTCATTTCGGCTTCATGTTTCAGCCTGACGGCGTTATAAGAACCGGGCCCTTTGATACTTCACAGGGAAATTACGGTGATCCCATGTCTTCTTCATACGTATTCTCCCATTACAAAAACATGACTGGAATAAACAGTGGAAAGGAAAGCTTGATTGATATTCTCACAACCGTAAATGCCGCATGCCTGCCATGAAATACTCCCCTCAATTTATGTATTAAAGGCATAATTTTATTGGTTATATGAATGAATTAATGTATGTATAAACATTACTGGGCGATGGGGCAATCTGGGAAAGAAGGCTACCAGCTTAACAATTCGAAAGAACAGGTATTTTTCAAGAAGAATTACGAATACTATGCCGAAAGTAAGTCACATGAATTAGGCAACGATCTTTCACTCCTTGTGGATCATCTCCCAAGGAACGGAGCATACACGGCGCTTGACATTGCTGCAGGAACAGGGTTTACTAGCTTCAGACTTTCTTCAATTTACCGTACTGTTGTTGCACTGGATACGACGATAGAAATGCTTGAAAAAGCCAGAGAAATGGCTTTAAAAAAGAATTTGAACAACGTAATCTTTGTTATAGGCAAAGCGGAAAAAATTCCGTTCCTGGATCACACATTTGATGTTGTGACCTGCAGAAGAGCTGCCCATCATTTCCCGAACAAGCGGGCATTCTTAAGTGAGGCAAGGCGTGTGCTGAGACCTGGTGGTTATCTTGGTTTTGCAGATATGATTCTACCAAAACTGGACACCGATGCCTCATTCAACACGTTGGAGAGAATAAGAGATCCGACACATGTTTCTGCGGAAACGCAGGGATTCTGGGAAGAGTCGTTGTCAGAGGCTGGTTTCAAAATCAGTTATATGCAAACCCTTCCCGAAAGAATCGGCTTTGAGGAGTGGCTTTCTCCTGTCAAGGCTGATGAGGATAACGGAATAAAGTGCAAGGCGTTCATTGAAAGCAGTGATAGCCTGAAGAAAGCCATTTCGTACGATTCCGGGACTTTCATAAAGACTAGGCTTGTCCTTACAGCGATATCATCATAGGTGCAATGAGTCTGATTGGGTTTTAGCACATATTACAGGAATTGATCTGAGTATATCATGCGTATGAATACCTTAAACAGTAACAATTCATGAATCAGATAAAATCCCATATCTCGGGAGAATAAGGCAGGATGTTTTTTACTGTTACAGTATTCTGGTATTTTCTGGCTACATCGTATACGATGGAGTAATATTCATAAATATTTACTGACGGAATGAAAACCGTAACCTCATACCTGTCACCAAAGGGCTTAACGAAGAATCTTATCCTGTTGATATGCTTCTCATTTGATCTCTTCCTTACCTCACTGAGATACTGGTTGTGCAACGAGAATAAATACACACCATCATTTTCAGATACTGCCGTAATACCCTGCATATTTGCATTCAAAAGAGAGTCAGAATACAGAACAGAAATGAAACCCCCACTTTTAGTCAAAGAATTCGCCACCTCAATCAGGTAATCCGATTTGAGCGAGGACAAGTTAGGATCCCCCTCTCCATTCATAGGAATAAGATATGTTATAAGAGACACCCGGTATTCCTTATTTATAAGATCCATTATGTACATTATGCCATTGCTCGGCCCAAGCCATTCTATCCTGGCATTTTCGGAATCAAGTGTGTATTCGTTCAGGATTTGGGAGACTTCATCTAACCTCATACTATGAAATCTCGCATAGATGTTAAGATAGCCGGAATTCATGTCAGCCCTGTTAACGATGAATGACGGCACTTCCATCAGTCTATCTATAACAGAAAGATCCTTGACATTATTGATCCTACTGTCAATTACGAAGGCGTCATCAAGTTCCAGGGCATTGAATCTTTTAAGAAGAATGCCTATCTTTGGATTGTCGGACTTCTTTGGCAGGTATGTACTCATCCACGTTTCCTCATCTTTTGAGTATATGAAAACTGGAAGTTTAGTCTTAAAATCAAGAAGTGCGTTAAACAAATCAGTGTTCTGGCGTAATTTTAGGACCAGACGCATGTCAAGCTTTTTATCAATGTCCCTTACAAGCATAATAGGATATTGTTGCATTTTGTATAATAACCTTTTCCTGTTACTTCACTGGGGCAGGAAAAAATCGTAAATAAAGATCTGCTGGAGCCAATATTACCTGTAGTTTAATTTTTCTGTTTAGGAAAATTGATTTATGGTGATTTCAGAGTCCCGCAAATATGGAAAATAACTATGCATAAAATCAATTGCCCCCAGTTCCGCACACGTCTTAAAGCTATATCCTCCTCTCCTGTTATGTCTTTGAGACACTATGAGACCATCTGTCTCTGAACTTTTACAAAACAATGAGACGATATTATTTAAGGTATACATTAGCTGAGAGATAATGAATCCATTATCCTTATTTTTCTGTAAATTTCCGTGTTCATTCTATCTGTTAAGTTTATTGTGAGAAGTTTTATCTGGAAGGCCCATTTTAAGCAATTTTCTGAGTTTGCTCAAGAATACTGATATTTTTGTAAGACCACATTTTTATCTATTTCTTCCTGAAATCTTCACACGGTATAGCTGATTCAGGTTCATTGTGTCGAATACAATTCAATAAGAAAATACTGTGTCTTTTTTAATATAGGTACAGTTCACAATTAATTTTCAATCCTTGCTGATTGAAAATTTTCTGTGAATATTAAAAACTAATTTTCACGTGCAATGCAACTTATTGCATACAGCTTTTTCCAAGACAAAGGCATTTCATTCATTCGCAGTGATAGCCTATCAGATAGATAAGAAATTTTTCTTTTCATATTTGATTCATTACATTGAATGCAAAAGAAAGAAGATTTTCATCATATTTGACAAAAATCTCTAGAACTAGTGACTCTTTGAGCCTTGTGGAATATGCCGGGATCGGGGATCGAACCCGAGACCTTCGGATTTCTCAGAAAGAATTCCTATGAGTCCGACGCTCTTCCAGCTGAGCCACCCCGGCATCTATTGAGTGATGGCTTCCTCTACAGGCGCGCTGGGCGAGCCATTCAAAAGGCTTATTTCAGATTTTCTTATCTCAACCTTCTTAACAGGATAGATGTTTCTTACACTTGCCTGAATTTCGTTGTATATCTCATCACCTATGAGGAAAAGTGCAGCATCTCCTATGCTGAGTTTTGAAATTCTGTCCGTTAGAAATCTTTCAACTGACATTCTGAGATCAGCCCTTCTGGCACTTGTGAGCTTCTGGTCCGCAACAATGACAACCTTGATTACAATGGAGTGGTTATCAACCGTGGCAACCCTAACATATGAATCGATCCTTTCCTTTCTTCTCCTCACCATTCTTCTGATGGAGTCATCGCTGACATAATGACCGACCAGTTCGGTTCTGCAGTTTGAGCCTTCACATGACTTTACCTTGAGAACAAGCCTGCTTGTACCTTTTTTGAAATTCCCCGTGACGTCAGATACAGGCACCTCTATTCTTCTGCCAACCATGCTTTCCGGCCCTGATGCGGGGCTGCTCCCTACCTCCTTGGAACCGAAAAAATCCGGAAGAAGGATTGTGTACCACGTCTTTTCTTTCCACTTATCTTTCCCCTTCTTCTGTGACCTTTCGGATGGCATTAAATCCCCCTTGAATATGTAGCAAACACAGTGGGTGATTAAACATAGTCTTAAAACGTTTTCTCAATATGCCTCTTCAACCTGATCATGAAAATGGAATTTTTAGACATCTTCATAAAATTTTTCTCCGATTATGGTAATGTCAGCCCCTTTTCAGCGTTGCTGTCATGCAGTGGGCTCCACCGTAGCCACCTGTTATCTCTGAGAGATCGATTTCCTGCACATCAAGGGCTCTATCCTTCACATCCCTATTTTCAGGAAAAAGAACATTTCCATTCCTTTTTAAGTCGTTAATTATGGCTTCCCTCAGGTTTTCAGGAAAGTAACTGCCGGACATCAATTTCTCCAGGACACTGGAGGATTTAACAGCAACTATTTTTGAAGGTGATATTGTAAGAAAGTTGGACGAATAGCTCATCTGTTCACTTATCCTGAGGTTGATGATTTCGAACCCTTTCTCCCTGAGAAATGACAAAAGATCAGAACTCCCGGCCTTTGTGAAAACATCACCATCCCTGTAATATATGTCTATGCCAGCTCTACTGCACAGTTCTTCTGATGTGATGGCAAGATCCCGATCTGCAAGATTGAAATAGGTATCAAGGTGCATGTTTACCATGCTCCTTTTCTGCTCATTGCCCATGAAATCATATAAAGGGTTATTTACAACAACGATCTCGTCGAAGTCAAGGCCAAAATCCAAAATCTGGGAGACGCCGTCAATATCAGATCGTGGCCCAGTTCCGATCAGGGCAAAATCCTTTGCAGGCATGAAGTCCCCGCCCTCAAAGAATCCTCTGGTGATGTGGTGCATTTTCTTATCCCCATAGAATTCCTTGAAAAAGATGGCAGTGATGCTGACTTCCTTCATTCTCTGCAGCTTTCTCATCCTTCCCATAATAACAGAATTCTTGGAAACGGCCTGCTGATCCCTCATGAAATAGAGATTTGCCAGAGGCAGATTGGAATATATGGTCGGATACTCCATGTCTCCATCCTTCCTCAGATCGACGGATGGTTCCAGCGTAAGGAAATGAAGAAGGGTTTCAGAGTCCAAATCTGGGAGGTTCGTAACGAACTTTTTTTTCTGCTCCCTGGCTATTTCCAGTGGTCCGTAGAACTTCACTGTATCAAGGACAATCTCCTCGAGTTTCCTTCTGAATTCCGGGTTCTGTTCGCATCTCCATAGGAATTCGTCCTTAAGAATCCTGACCTTCACACCATTCTTCCTGAGAATTTCCTGAAGATTCTCATGTTCCCTTCTTGCCTTGGGGATATTGAAAGGTCTTTCAAACAGAAAAGGACCTGGAGCAGTCATGGCATATTCAAGTTCAACGCCTGGATAATGCATCATTACCTCCCTCAAGGGGGACCATTCACTTTCAGAAAGCATACGAATCACCCAATGACAAAATCATTGTCTTTCCATCTTGATATTAGTATTTCGTTTGATCCAGATCTGTCCTTTATTTCGAAGGTTGCAAAGGAATCCATGTCCATTACAGTTGCAATATCATTGTCCCTGGAAACAATCTGGCATCTCCTTATCTCCGGATGGCTCTGAATTATCTTAAAACCTCTTCTTGATAGTTCCGGAATGGATATATTTTCTCTATATCCATCCTCCTGTTCAACTGTCATACTTCCTGAACCGATCCTAACAAGACAGCATGTTCTGTTGTCAACGGACATTATGGTGCCAAGTTTGTAATTGAAAATCCTGAAGAGGTATGTATACCTGTAAAGATCATGCCCCTCATCCTTTCCTGCAAGCTTCTTACTGACCTTCCTGGAACCGGCATATGTGTCCGATAGGAATTTGATCATTTTTTCAACAAGTCTTCTTGTGCCTGCATATATATCAAAGCCAGCCTCCGATCGCACTATTTTGGAAATAAAATCATCGGGGTCTTCCGATCTAATGGAAGAAAGTTCCCTTATGATCCCCTCGTATGGTTCAATATTATGATTATCTTCGAACCTTAGCTGGAGAATGGCCTCATAATATGAGCCGGATTTCCTGTCGCAAAGGGTGCAGCTCTCCATTTTCTCCCTGATGGGAATATCTAGAGAAAAATGCTTAACCGTTATCCCGTTTAAACTTGCCTGGAGATTCAAGTGCAAAATATCATTGGCTTTTTCCATTCCATTAAGGGAAAGTTCAAAGCTTTCGTCATTCAGTTTTATCAGAGACAAGATGTAATCGGTCATTGCCCTTTCCACATCTGACCTTATCCATCTTTTTCCTGTTCTGATGGAGCCACATTTCCTGCATACAGATACTTCTATCTTTCCCGGCGCCTTCAGCCTGATGGATTCCGCTGCACAGGAAACACACATATTCTTGTATATCACAGCAGGCGAGCCGCAAATAACGCAATTCATATTATGGCCTCCATCCTTCCCTAAACATTTTTGAAACGGCTCTGGCAACGATCTTCTTTCTAATCTCTGTGGTGCCGGCTCCAATCTGTCCCAGGATGGAGTCTCGTAATAACCTCTCAACCTCACTGCCAGAAGTGTATCCATATCCTCCATGGATCTGCACTGCTTCCCTGGCTGCAAATTCAGCTACCTCTGCGGCATAAAGAATAGCAGATGCGGAATCAGCAACATTGAATCTATTATTCTGTACTCTCTCTAGCGCCCTTTGACAGAGCAGCCTGGCGGCTTCAATTCTCGTATACATGTATGATATCTTTTCCTGTATGAGTTCATAGTCAGCTATGGGAAAGCCCCCCTGTTTTCTCTCCTGGCTGTAAGAAAGTGAGAGCTCCAGGGCCCTTCTTGAAAGACCTACAAAAAGCATGGCAAGGATTGCGCGTTCTACATTAAGACCGCTGAGTATAACATTCTTACCGTCATTCTCCTTTCCAACAATTCTTTCCCCGGGAAGAAAAACATCCTCAAAGAATAGCTCCCCCGTTGGAGATCCCTTCATGCCGAGCTTCTTGAAGGAGGATCCCTTTCTTACGCCCTTATCACTTGCAAGCACAGAAAAGGCAGTAAAATCAGCATCGGTCCTGGCATATGTCAACATTAGATCAGCATATGGTGCATTCGTGATGAGTGTCTTGCTACCGTTGAGAATAAAAGAATCTCCTTCCCTTCTGGCTGAAGTTTTCATTGCAAATGCGTCTGAGCCTGACGACGGCTCTGTGAGGCAAAGTGAACCGATCCATTCACCACTGCATAATTTTGGGACGTATTCCTCCCTCATGAATTCCGATCCGTTTCTGTAAAGGGAATCGAGACAGAGATTGCTATGTGCACCATAGGAAAGCGCAAGCGAAGCAGAGGCATATCCGAGCTCTTCCTGAATTATTCCCTGCGCAATGTAATCCATGCCAGATCCGCCATACTCCTCCGGCACAGTGACACCAAGATAGCCCATTTTACCCATCTTTCTAAAGAGATCAACAGGAAAGCTGTCATCAGTGTCGATCTTTGCTGCCACAGGGATTACCTCTTTCATGCAGAATTCCCTAATGTTATCTCTTAGGTCAGAATAGGCATCTGGAACATGGCTCTCCATAAGGGTTCATGCGTAACGGGTATAATACGGTTGCATTTGCCTATGATCAATGGTATTTTGTACAGTATCCGGTAAAAAGTTTGTAAGATTCACACCATAGCGAGTGAAAGAATTATCAATACATTAATAATAATCCTCGCTATTCCTCTGGGAAACTAGTAACAAAATGCGTTGCGTGCATAGCAATAGCGTGGATGTTGGGAGATTTTGATGTTTGCCGAGATAAGTGATGAGTTTGTTGCAAGGATACCGCCTGAGAAATTGGATTCGGATTATGAATCATCTGTACTTGATGTTACAAGAAGGTCTCTTGAGGGGAAGCTTGTTGATCTTACTGAAAACGACAGGGTTGTATCAAAGTGCTATGTTGTAAGGGTTACGTCGGCTATGCCCAAGGGTGAAGGTACCATAGTTCACGGTGATGGCGCGGTATATCAAACCGTTGAGTATAGAGCGCTTGCCTTCGAGCCAAGGATGCAGGAGGTACTGGACGGCCTTGTTGTGTCTGTGCAGAAGTTCGGTGCATTTGTCCGGATCGGCCCTTTTGATGGGTTATTGCACATAAGTCAGATCATGGATGACAGAATAGACATAGATTTGGGCAACCAGAGATTCATTGGTAAGGATACAAAGAGGGATGTCAGGGTAGGAGACAAGGTAAGAGTCAGGATTGTCGCCATGAACCTTAGCTCTGCCTCTGTTGAGGAGAGTAAAATAGGGCTCACGATGAAACAGGTAGGTTTGGGCAAACTTGACTGGCTAAAACCTAAAAAGATTAAGCAGTAGGTGATTGATTGAAGAATGTACTTAAAGCGTGCAAGAAATGCAAACTTCTCACGGAGGATAAGGTCTGTCCCATCCACGGTGATGAGAAGACCACAGAATCATGGTCGGGATTTCTACTCATATCCGAACCGGCTGAGTCCACAATTGCAGCAAGAGCTGGAATTACCACACCTGGAATGTATGCAATTAAGGTCAGGCAGTAAGTTCATTATTAATTCAGATCTCCTTAAGGAAATTGAAAATTATCCGCATGAAATATGCTATCCTGATAAGGTAAAGGAGCTTTCGCTTACAAATAAAATTGTCGCCGTTGGGGATTACACTTCAATGATACTGGAGAATTCCGGTATTGATCTGAGTCTTTGTGTTGTTGACCTGAAGACGAGAAGATCCAAGGACGGAAGATTCAGGCACATACCAGGATCGATCACTGTCACCAATGAGAAATCCACACTTTCCCATGATCTTTTCATGGAGATCGAGAGATCATTGCTGAGGGGCAAAACGCGAATTGAGGTGAGGGGTGAGGAGGATCTGGCCGTAATACCAATAATTTATTATTATGACTATAATACAGTGGTCTGCTACGGTGTTCCCCATAAGGGCATGGCGTGCATAAAAATTACGCCTGAAATCAAGGAAAGGATAAAATCAATGATGGAGAGGATGAGTGTTTCCAATGGTTGAAGTAAAGATTGAGAAGCAAAGGGATAACCCTTTACTGAAGAGGAAGGAGATCTGGTGCAGGATAGTTTATGGCAATGAGCCATCCCCCAAGAGAGACCAGATAAGAGACATAATATCGAAGAATCTTGGTGCAGACAAAAGTCTTGTCATGGTGGACAGGTCTATTCAGGAAACAGGAAAGCACCAACAGACATCCTACGTGAAGATATATAGCGACAAGAAGAGCGCCATGCTCTATGAACCGGATTACATACTTATACGTAATGGCCTCAAGGAAAAGAAGGAAGGTGCATAGTTGCAGAAAAGGGAGCTTTACACCTTGGATGCTGGAACGTTGAAGAGGGAGAGAAGATTTTGTCCCAGGTGCGGTCCTGGCGTATTCCTTGCAGAACACGCTGACAGGTATACCTGTGGAAGATGCAGATATACAGAATTCAAGAAAAAAACCAGCCAGGAAGAGGGACAGATAGCTGCCGCTAAACCTTCACGCGCAAAGCCGGTAAAGAAGAAGGAAGCAAAGGCAGCCTGATTATAATTTCCAGTTAGGAGAAACCCATCGGTGTAGATTTAAAATACACAGATTATTTTACTTACTCTGATATGATCTTTTTCCTCTCAGGCATTACCATTTCTTGCCCTGCCGATGTGGTGGTTCTCAATGACTGAAAAGAGGGTCTGGACCAGAAGGGACATATATCTTTTTCTCTTCATATTTTTTTCAGCGTATTCAGCTGTGTGGTCTGTTTTTGTTCTTCTGAGGTATTATTCTTTCAACGCGGATGTAATTGATCTTGGTCTTGCTGCATCCACACTGTATAATGTCACACATACCTCTCTCCCTTATATAATGGCACATCCCGGGATCATACCCTGGAACAAGCTAATTGCACTTCCCATAGCACTTTTCTTTTACGTGGTCCCTCATGAGTCCTGGCTAACTGTATTTCAGACTGTTTGGATTGGACTTGGCATTTTTCCGCTCTATGAGATTGGAAGAAAATACACAGGAGACTGGAAAGTTTCAATGATCATATCAGTGTCTTATCTGCTTTACTATCCACTAGGGGGTGTCAACTGGTTCGACTTCCATTTCATGTCCATATTCCCAACCGCATTTCTATTCTCCATCATGTTCCATTTAAGGGGAAAGGATGGTCCCGCGATCCTTTTCGCTGCGATTGGTATCTTTTCAGACTATCTTGCACCTTTCATTTTTGTCTTCCTTGCTTTCTATTTCATATGGGTCAGAAAGGAAATTATCGGAAAATATGCGGCAGGAATATTCTTAATGTCAGCAATAGTTGTTGCTCTCGTCATAATATTTTACGGTCTTTCATACACCGTATCTTTCACTCATCTTGCTGGATCGAGCTTCAGTTCATCATATGTTGCACCTATTTCAAAGAAATTCCTTTATATCATATACATGTTGCTTCCCCTCCTCTTTCTGTCTGTTCTTGGCATTGATTTCCTTCTAGTTGGATTACCATTCTTTATTCTCGTTACTGTGAATTCATATCAGCCTTACGTCTCTACCATGTTTTATCAGTATCCGGCACTCATAGCACCTGAAATCTTCATTGCCTCCCTTGTTGGTTTGAAAAGACTTCCAGTTCTTCTTAGAAAAGTCAAGGTGAAGGAGATAAGGATAAGTAAAAGAGTATTAACAGTTGCAGTGGCAGTTTTACTTATTAATATTGTTCTATTTTCCTTTGAAACACCTGTTGGTAACGAATACACCGGTTCCGTGGATACAAATCTTGCAAATGGTATAATCACGGGTAGCTATTATTCCTACTACACATCGGATCATATAGTGATAGGGCCATGGGACAGCTACCTTCGAAGTGCTCTGAATGATATCCCGGCAGGTTCTTCTGTTCTGATACAGAATAATATGCCGCAGGAAGTGCTGGGATACAACTGGAGTTTACCCGATGCAATGCCAAAGGGATTTATTCCTGATTATATTATCATTGATCCCTATTCCATGTTCTACAATAACTATTCATCTTATCCTCACAGTGATAATTACACAATGATGAATGCAGCCAATTATTTCTTAGAAAGCGGTGACTATGGTATTTTATTTTGGGAGGATTTCATTGTTGTTTTGTCACTTCATTACTCAGGTGCACCCCATTTTATCCCTGCTTTCATGTGTGTAAATCCGATTAATAAATCTCAGGATGGTCATGGCAACTCCATTGCCATAATGCCATTTACTGTGCCTGGGACTTACGAATTCAAGGTACCGACAAATTTTTCTGGTAGTCTGAAGATATTAACTAAAAATAATAATTCATGTTTAACCGTCGGGGATATCTTTTATATCGGTCATCACGTCTTTGTCTGGACGGTGCACCATTTCCATGCAAATATGGAGATTGTGATGCCGGGAACAGATGCTGGGATTAAAATACAGATGGAGACCATTGAGCCATGATTTTTCCCATATTAGAGATGAGACAGAATAATACCATTCCTGTCTGGACATTTCGTGCGCATTTCTGCTTCTTGAAATTGGAGGCATAAGGGATGAAAATATCAGTGAAGGGACTGTTTATAATTTCCTTAATTATTGCGCTACTTTCCAGAACCATTATCTTTCTAAGTTCTCCATTCATGGTGAGTACTAGCGATTCTGGCAGCTGGATTTCCTTCGCCATAGAGATACACCAGGCAGGAATGATTGCACCACACCTAAATACCATAAACTACCCTGGCTCGGAATATATCTATCCACCCGTCATACCCTTCATTTTAATGCTGATATATCAGATCACTGGATCACATGGTCTCTCCCCATTCTATATAATTACGATCCTGGAGATTTTGGTCGGCGGTATCTCCGTTGTTCCTGTTTTCCTGATGGCAAAGGAAAAATTCGGCTCCAATGCAGCATTATTCTCATCCATTGTGTATGGATTGTTTTCTCCATTTCTCTATCTCATTTCCTTCTCAGGCCTGCCACAGGAAGCTGGATTCCTCATAATACTCTGTATCGTTTATCTAATGGAGCGTACACTTTCCAACAGTTATAATTCAAAATCATTATTTTTCTCATTATTTCTTCTCTCTTTCATTTTGAATTTTATACATGATCTCAGTGCATTCTTCTTCCTTGCCGCGGTGCTGTTCTACTTTCTCTATACCATATTCTCCAGCGTTTTTGGGAATACACACAACAGAATGATGGTATATGTATCCTTTACGTCATTACTGGGTTCGCTGAGCGGTTTCCTTGTATGGTATCTTCCAAGGATTAGATGGATCGTACAGGGCATTTCCATATACGGTTCCAGTGCTAACATTTCCAGTGCCTCATCCATATTGATCTCAGATCTTAAAAATCTCGCTCAGCCTGTGGCAATTCCAACATTCATGGGTTATTTGTCGGTGATCTTTCCATTGCTGGCATTGTTTCTTTTGGTCCTGTCAATCCGTTCTGAAAGAGGCACTATCATGTCACCACTAACGTTCTTCCTTTTTATGTCATTCATTCTGACAGTTGTATCTGCACCTTTTCCTGTGATATTTGTAAGGCTTTCTTATTTTCTTGCTCTTTTTTATTCCGTAACTTCAGGAATAGTTGTTGCCATCCTTTTCAATGAGAGTTCTACCCAGTATTACGGAAGACTCTCATCCTTCATGAGGATTGTAAAAAAAGAAAGGAAAAAGGTCCTGAAACTTATCATGGTATTCATCATCCTTTACTCAGTGTGGGGAATTGCATTTTCCTACACTGCTCACACATATTACCTTTCAGAAAACCACTCAGATTTCTCTGCAGTAAAGAATGTATCGCAGTGGATTCTGACCAATGAGGGAAGAGAGAAAGTCATCGCCGCATCACAGGGAACTGGCTACTTTATAATGGGTTACACAGGAAATCCTGTTATAGATTACGTGAACCAGGGATTGCTCTCACAGTCAACGGAAATTAACGAAAGTATCGCAGCCCATATGATTACAGCATGTCCTCTGGCGAACACCCTGGCAACATTCTCTCTGATCGAGAAGTACAATGTTTCTCTGGCAGTAACTTATCTGAACAAATCAGCGGTTCCAGGTTTCTATTCTCTAATGTACACCTATGGAAATCTCAGAGTTTATTCGGTATAAAGTTTATGCGGAATAATACAGATGCGTATTAGAATACCCTTTCTGACATAAAATCAGGCAAACAATTATAAACACTACAGTGAATTTCCGTCTGACACGAGAGAAAGGATTGGAAATGCAGACATGGGAAATTATTGAGATCATATCCATAATATTTTCTATTCCAGTACTTGCACTGGCATACTATGATTTATTCCTTATTATAAATGCATTCAGGTATCCTCTGGATATGGAAAAGGAGACACCATTCCTGCATAACTATCCTTTGGTGACCATACTGATCGCCACATACAATGAGAAATATGTTATTGAAAAGTCTCTTCTCGCCATTGAAAAATCCAACTACCCCCACAACAGGTTACAGGTTGTTGTTGCGGACGATTCCACAGATGATACCTTAAGTGTCATTGACAGTGCCATATCTGTACTGAATTCTTCTGGAATTGAGAGCATGGTCTCTCGAAGACCAGACAGGGAGAATTTCAAAAGTGGTGCCCTCAATAATGCCTTCAAATACGTTAAAGGGGAATACGTTCTCCTCCTTGACGCGGACTCCAGGATACAGGAAGATACCGTATCGAAGGGCGTTCACACACTGCAGACCCACAGTGACGCTTCCTTCGTATCATTCAGGGTTGGTCACTACAACAGATACAGTTCTCCCATTACAATGCTTTATGCCCTTAATCAGGATTTATGGGACACACAGACAAAGATGGGATCCTATGCATCGAATCTACCATATTCTTTTCAGGGTGGATTTACCATGCTTAGGGCCGACAAGATCAGGGAGGTCGGACTATGGGCCAACGATACCATAACTGAGGATGCAGACCTTTCATGGAGGCTCTATTTACACGGAACAAGAGGTATATACCTGAGCAACGCCAGAATAATGAGTGAGGACCCGTCAACCCTGGAGACATGGAAGAAACAGAATGCGAGGGTTCAGCAGGGTTGGTCCAGACTGGAATTAAAGCTCTTCAGAAAGACACTACAGAGCAAGGAAACGTCATGGAGAAACAAGTTCCTTCTCCTTCTTATCTTCATGTCACCCTTTTCCAATCTCAGCTGGATAATTACAAATTTTCTGTCGGCAATGGCACTTGTCCTTGGATGGAGCGCACCGGGTAATTCCATATTCAGCAGTTATATTTACATAACTATCATAACGGTACCACTGGGCGTCTTTTACCTTTCCGGAATATATGCTCTCCTTGTTCAGAAAATCTTGACGCTGAGGAATCTCATTATCATACCTCTCCTGTCTTACACAACTGCCTGCATGGTAACGAGAAGTGCCATAGGATTTGTTGAGGGAATAGCGGGGAGGAGGGGTGTATTCTTCCGCACACCAAAGAGAGGTGAAGAGAGAACTGTAGCGGAGACAAAGTATTACAGAGATATCAAGCTTGAAAGGGCAACAATAATAGAAGGGGTAATATCTGTTGTTGGTCTCATACTTGGTGTATTTGCACTTCTCTATGGTGTCTGGGTTCTAGGTCTCTCACTGATCGGCTTCTCTGTTCTGACACTTAAATCAATGAATCTTTCACGGTTATTTTCGAGAGAGAAGGATGCAACTACTATTGAGGAAGCCAGAAAAAGTATCAATAATGCAATGGAGGAAAGCAAAACTTCAGAGAATATGGATCTCGCTGAGCCATCCAGGACTCTTCTTAAGTAGCGCCTTCAGGAACCAGTCTGTTGACAAATTATTCATAAGGCAACTTGAAAGGGAATTTGCATAAATACAGAAGTGAGAATTAATGAGATAATATTCTCAATCTGCATGGAGATGAGTTCATTGATATAAGATCAACATAAAATCAGCTTTAAGGAAAAATGCCGCTCAGGGTGGTATTGTATAGATTGTGGAGCATGCACGTTTTTCAGATTTCTAAATGGCATAGTATTCCAACGGAACACTATGCCATCACAAGATCCATTTCCACTTAGATTGAAACAATTCCCATCGCTTTTAGGATAATGAATTCAAAGGAATGGTCTGTCCCCATAAATAATATAACTGGAAGGGAGAAAAGCGTCGAGAGTTTAATTGCTTAGTCAGAAAAGCGCCCATGGGCGCAAGGGAAAAGGTTAAGAAAGCTCTTTTGTTCATGTAATAAGCGATATAAAATGGAACCAGAACAGCATGGGGTCACGTCATCTGGAAAGTTCGTGAATCCAGATAGTGGGTTTTTGGCAAGATACAAAGGTTGGATAATGTGGGGTGCGCTCCTATATATCATTTTCTTTGTTATTCTTGTCTATGTATTTGGATTGATCTTCGATTCAATGTTTCCATCCTCTGCGCTTCTAACCTATGGGTATACGCCAGGTGGAACTCCCTATGCCACAGGCACTGCCCTTGCCATTGAATTGGAGGCTGTCGTTGCGATTATATGCCTTGCTATCGCGTTCTTTCTTGGCAGGTTTGTTGACAGATATCTCAAGAAGAACACCTGAGCTAAATTTCCAGTTTCCTATTACCCGATTAAGATCATATGAAAAAATTAATATGGAAAACAGACCATCATTTTTAGTATATTGTATAGAAGATAATTGTTCATTACCTTTTTAGAATCGTTAAATACACACTTTAAATTATAAGGCATCCATGATCACAGGAAAGTTGCCTGAGATAAGAATTGCCGTCAGTGATTTGCGAATATCCTGTATAGTGTCAAGGCTCCAAGAAACAATAATGCACCTCCCGCCAGAAAGTATAGAATGCTAAAGGTGAACACAATCCCATTGAATGCAGGTTGGATTGAAATGAATCCTGAGAAGGCAAATTTCCAGATCAATATTCCAGCAAAAAGCAGAATCGCACCTATGGCTACCTTGATGATGTTATTTACGTGACTGTCAGAGAATTCCATAATTCATGAATCCATGGTACTTATTATATATTTTCTGCAGAAAATTTATGCAAGCAATGCACGAATGAATTAATGATTCAATTTCCGAAGTAACAAAAACCAGGCGTTGTCACCTATTTCTCGGGAGGTCCGACATGTCTCAAGAAGGCAAGCGGTAGAACTATGCTTAGTACAAGTGTTGCCAGTATGGCAACTGAGTAGAGTTCCGGCGTCAGAAAATTATGGTCAAGACCTATCGTTGCAACGATAACAGAAACGGCACCTCTGGAACCGGTTATCCCCATGGTGTACATGGAACTGTTCCTGCCAATCTTTCTTCCAATGTAAACGTATACAAAGAATGCGCTTAATATGGCCGTCACAGGTAGGAGGGAGAAAAGCACCTTTAAACCATAAAGGTCAGGAATCACAATGGATAAACCTGCTATGGAAAAAAATATGGGAGAAAAGAAGCTGTCAACCATTCTGGAGAGAGTTCTCGTGATCATGCCCTTAAGTTCCCTTCCGAAGCTCACGTCACTCACCAGGATACCGGCGAAGAATGCCCCAAGGAGAAAACTTACACCGAGGAGATCCAGAAGATATGATACAAGAAGGGATGCAACGATGATACTTCCGAAAATTATCCTTTCGCCTGTTGATTCTGCATGAATCCTCGCAATAAATCGAGAGACCTTGTCAGGATTCCTTCTTATGAATATATCAAGAATAATTATTACAAGCAAAATCACAATTACGCCTAGAATTCTAAAAACGAAATCACTCACCCTGACAATGACCGAAGCCATAATGAGACTGAGCATGTCTGTGATCACGACCGATGCCACTATGATCTTGCCAGTAACTGTTTCGTAGATGTTCTTCTGTCTCACTAGAATGGATGTTATGCTTATGGACGGCACACCGACAGCAATGGAAAGAAAAAGTGAAGCCGTTTCATTTAGCCCAATAATGTAGTGGGCGATGGCGAACATCCCGGCAACCGGAATGACGAAGCTCAGGAAAGTCAATGTAACGCTTGTCCTAATACCTGATCTAAGTGTGTTGGTTTCCTCCTGAACCCCGAGAACAAGAACTATGAAGAATACAGAGATGTCAGCTATCCCACTAAGCAAATCATTGGGCTTAACCAGATCCAATATAGCAGGACCAAGAAGTATCCCAGCCAAAATCTCACCCGTCACAGCTGGTGCATCAAACCTGGTTAGGATCTCACCAATTATGAGAGCAACAAACAGAAGCAGCAATACCGGTAATATAACTGAAATGTCACTGACTGCCAACATTTCATCATGTATCCTCTTATATTAATCTTGCTTCTTCATAATTTCAAAACCTGCAATAATCCTCTTGGAAATTCAAAAATGGAAATGTATTAAAGCTTTACCCCAATGTCACATGGAAAAAAAATGAAGGAGTTTAAAGTTATTGAATGTCAGGAATCACACGCAGAAGGTGACAGGAAATACAGGATACTGGCCATAAATTTTCTCGAGCCAACGCTCGTGGAGACCGTATCTGATATTAAGATCCCTGAAAAGTCCATAGTAAATTATGACGGTCAGAATTTGATTTTTGAAGGAAAAGTATTAGGTAAGGTTACCAAGGAGGCAAGTGGAAGGGATGTCAGCATCAGTACGGATTATGATATCAAGTACACTGGAGGATATTCCCTTGACGGAAAGACTATATATCTGGATGAGCATTTTCCCAGAACAATGAGCATAGAGGGAAAGGATGTGAATTCCTCTATAAGTATAGGCCTGCATCATGAGCTTCCGGAAAAATGGCTGTCAGACGAGGGATTTGAATACCCTTATGCTCATGAAATTGCAACTGGTATAGAGAAAGAGTACGTTGAATCTCTTGGCATCACATGGAAAGGTTACTGTGATGAGGTTGACAGAAACCTGAGAAAAGTGTACAGGAACCAACTGAAGAAGTCACCACCATCGCTTGATCTGTCTCCATACCTATACTGCCGGGACAGGGAAGCTCTGAAGGAAATAAGGGAGAGCAAGTAACCCTTAAGATCTGAAAAATGTTTAAAAATTTGGGGTTAATATTAAAAGCAATGATGACATGATTGATCATGAGTACATTCTACTTTATGAAATATGATGAAGTCGTGGGTAAGGCCGATGACCTCAAGGAACTGACAAATGAGATCAGGAGATTGAAAACAGAAAATCCTGGCAGTGTTCTCTATCACAACAGGGAGGGTCACATAAGGATGTGGCTGATTTCTGAAGGATACAATGACAAAGCGTCGAAACTGAGAGATGATATGACCCTGGATGAGATCATCGACGTACTGGAGGAGAACCACCAGAAAGATGAAGAAAGAGGAGGGCCCCATGGAAGAGGCCAGGGAATGGGCATGAAAGGACAGGGGATGGGTCAGCATCATGGTCCTGGAAATCAGAGAAGAAAGAAATCAACCACACAAAGACCGAGAACGATGCAAAGATAGATATGCAGTCCGATGGGAAAGGAATTCTCAAGGAACTCGGTAAAACTGGGGAGAAGCTCACGGCCATAGGCATCGGCACCTGGAAGATGAGCAAGACAGATGAATCTGTCATGGCAATCCAGGCAGGTCTAGATGAGGGTTCAAATTTTGTCGATACTGCCGAATATTACATGAATGAGGAGATGGTGGGCAAGGCCATTAAAGACCGTGAAGTTTTCATTGCAACTAAGGTATTCCCCACTCATTTCAGATATGACAAGGTCATTAAGGCATGCGAACACAGCCTTTCAAAGCTGGGAAGGAAGAGCATTGATCTGTATCAGCTTCACTGGCCTAATAAACATGTACCCATAGAGGAAACCATGAAGGCCATGGAAAAACTGGTGGACGATGGCAAGATTCGATACATAGGGGTAAGCAATTTTGATATTGAAGAACTTAAAGAAGCTCAGGGTGCGATGAAAAAATATGAGATCGTTTCAAACCAGGTTGAATACAGCCCAATGGTAACGTATATTGAAAACGGACTTCTACAATACTGCCAGAGGGAAAAGATAAGTGTAATTGCTTACAGCCCGCTGAAGCATGGAAGTGCCATGAACATTGTCTCATCCAAAAGGAGTGCTATATCAGAGATTGCGGAGAAGCATGGTGCATCAGTGCCCCAGGTTATACTCAGATGGATTATCTCCAAGGAATCTGTTATCGCGATACCAAAGAGCTCTAATCCGGAAAGGGTGAAAGAGAATATTAGGAGCATGCACCTTGATCTTAATGCTGATGAGATCGCAAAAATAGACGAGTCCATAAGGGAATTCAAGTATTCATCCACAAAGGCAAAGTTCGGACCATTCATATCCTTCTTTTCCAGATTTTAGATCAATTTAGATCATCTGTAACAGATACGGGGAGGACAATAAGTGTCAGATAAATTGATATCATCTTACAGAGTGCAGCTTAATTCGGAATTCACATTTTCTAATCTGGAGAAGCAGCTTCCATATCTGAAGAAGCTGGGCATTAAAACTCTCTACCTGTCACCTGTTATGCAGGCTGCAGAAGGGTCCACTCACTTTTACGACGTTTATGATCCTGGGAAAATAAGCGATGTTCTTGGTGGCGAGAAGGGATTGTTCTCACTTGTTAAAACTGCCAGAAAATTAGGTTTCAGGATCATGGTTGATTTTGTTCCCAACCATATGACTCTCCTTAACGCCTATCTTCTGGATATACTTAAAAAAGGGAAACGTTCGAAGTACAGAAATTACTTCGATATATTCTGGGATCATCCATACTCCAAAGGAAAGATAATGTTACCATTAACTGACTTTTATCTGACCAAAAAAGAATCTGAGAGGATCATTCTAAACGAAGATGGAGGAAGCGTAAACGTTAATGGAGCCGTATTGCCATTGCGTGATGATTCAGATGGAAAGGAAACCTTCGAAATACTCTCAAGGCAGTATTTCAAGCTCGTTCCCTGGTTCATAACAGGAAGTACAATAAATTACAGAAGATTCTTTGCGGTGAACTCCCTCATTGCCGTCAATATTGACGATCCCAAAGTCTTCAGGATTCACCATGGGAAGATATTTCAGCTCATGGATGCCGGTCTGGTGGATGCCCTTAGAATTGATCACATTGATGGTCTCATGGATCCCGTTGCTTACACTAAAAGGCTGAAAAAACTTTATCCTGATTTATCAGTTTTCCTTGAAAAGATAATGTGCTTTGGTGAGGAATTACCTTCAGAGCTATCTTTTGAAGGTCTTACGGGATACGATTCAATGTTCATGATATCGTCCTTATTCCA
The DNA here is from genome assembly GCA_023379435.1 of Thermoplasmatota archaeon. Lineage (GTDB taxonomy): Archaea > Thermoplasmatota > Thermoplasmata > Thermoplasmatales > Thermoplasmataceae > WAQW01. Next base: position 21,100 of record JAMCUH010000014.1, read on the forward strand.
TGATCAGAACAATGTCGAGAAAATGAGGAGATTCTTCAGTGAATTCACTGGTATACATGTGAATGAGAGATATGTCATGGATCTGAAACTGGAGACGATCCGCAGACTCTTTTCCGGTGATTTGGATAACATTACAAGACTTTTCCTTAAAGCATGGAAAAATGATGATTTGATACGTGAAATTCCTCCAGGCAGAATAAGCTATTCCATTGCCCTTCTGGCGGCTTCAATGGATCGCTACAGAACCTATTATGATTCCACAGGATCTGATTGCACAAATCTTTTGAGAGCAGCTGATGTATCAAGCGCGTATGATAAAAACTGTTCTCTGGAATTGAGATCTGTCATGGAAAGAATTTGCAGGGGTTTTTCAGATAAAGGTCTTAAGAGAAGAGTTTCCCTGAGATTTCAGACGTTTTCAGGACCGGTAATGGCCAAATCTGTGGAGGATTGCCTTTTTTACAGGGATGTTTCACTCCTGTCACTCAATGAGGTTGGCTTCTATTCAGGCGGATACCTGCCGTCTGTTGATGATTTCAATAAATTCTTCTTGAGCATGTCTGAAAATCATGAGCAGAATATGCTGGCACTTTCAACTCATGATACGAAATTTGGCGAGGATCTGCGTGCAAGATTCATTGCCATTTCATATTTTCCGGATGAATTCTTCAGGATTGTCAATGAACATAAGGATCTTAAGGGAGTATCCAGGAAAGATATTTACTTCATTTCACAGATCGTAAGCGCCACTTTACCATCTTCCAAAGAAAAAGGGTTTAAGAGAAGGATTGAATCATATTTATTAAAGGCACTTCGCGAATCGGGTCTCAACACTTCATGGGAAAATGAGAACCATGAATACGAGAAATCATGCATTTCCTTTCTTGACTCCATGCTGGATTACCCGTCTGATGATTTGGTGGAATTCAGCAAAAAAGTCCAGTTTTATGGCTCCCTGGTGAGCATATCACAATCAGCTTTGAAATTCCTACTTCCCGGAACATCTGATACTTATCAGGGCTCCGAGGTTTACAACCTCAGCTTTGTTGACCCTGACAACAGAAGGAAGATTTCATTCAATCAGTTAAAAGAGCTTCTCGATGAGGTGACAATTACAGATCACGGTTATGAATATCCACTGACAGATCAGCGACTCAAGTTATGGCTCACATGGAAATTGCTTCATATAAGATCTGATTACCTTTCGTGTGATGGTATAAAATATGAGCCTCTGGGCATCACAGGAAAAGATTCAGAGTACATTGTAGGATTCATGCTGTCAACACAACATGGTAATTTATGCATAGTTGCAACCAGGAAGCATCAAAATCTATGGACAAATCAGGGAAAAAAGAGAAAGATGGATTTTAGAGTATCTAAAATAGAAAAACACAGGGGAACGAGAATGGATCTGCTAAGGGGCATTGAGATTGATGTTGACAGGAACATGGACGAAATCCTGGGAAATTTTCCGTTGGCGGTGGTACTCCTCTCATGAAGAGCGTTGAATATCCAGAAAATATCGGTGGGTGGATCCATGATAATGTGTCATGTTTCCGTGTATGGGCCCCTCTAATGGATTCTGTTGATCTCCGCATTGGCGATGAGACCATACCAATGTCAAGGGAGGGAGAATATTTCCACGTTGAAGTTGATGGCGACCTGACGGGATCCGAATATTTTTTAATTACGGGAAAAGGAAATAAACCTGACCCTGCCTCCAGATATCTCCCTGAAGGAATAGACGGGCCGTCCATGCTTGTCAACACAGGAAGTTACAAATGGAAATGTGAGCAGTGGAAGGGAATACCTCTGAAGGAGATGGTCATCTATGAGCTCCACCTTGGAACTTTCACAGATTCTGGCAAAATCATGGATGCCGAATCCAGAATTGACCATCTTCGTGACCTTGGCATCAATACCATTGAGCTGATGCCTCTTTCACAGACATATGGTAGGAGAAATTGGGGATATGACGGTGTTTTTCCATTCTCTGTCAACAACAACTACGGAAGTGTCCATGATCTCATGCATTTCATTGATAAGTGCCATAGTGAAGATATGGCAGTAATTCTGGACGTTGTCTACAATCACCTCGGACCTCTTGGAAATGTCCTTCCCGATTTCGGTCCGTACGTCAGCGACCGGTATGTTACACCTTGGGGTAGATCATTGAATTTTGATTCCTCCTATTCACAGGGTGTAAGGGAATACTTCTTCAACAACCTTATCTACTGGCTTCGTGACATAAGATTTGACGGTCTTCGCCTTGATTCTGTTCACAACATCTTCGATCGTTCACCTGAGAATTTCCTGACCCATCTTTCCAGGCTTTCCAGTAGAATTTCAAAGGAACAGCGCAGAAAAATTGTCCTTATTGCAGAGAGCGATGAAAATAATGTGTCTCTTGTTCAAGCCATTGGAAGTTGTGGAAACGGTTTCGACGCCATGTGGTGCGACGATTTCCATCATGCTATCCATTCATATCTGACTGGCGAAAGGCAGGGCTATTACTCCGATTATGGTCGTTTTGATCAGATCGGGAAGGCCTTGAAGGATGGTTTCGTCTATGATGGATCTTACTCATCATACCTCCACAGGATCAGAGGAACGAAGTTCAATCTTGAACCCTGGAAACTTGTTGTATTTGCTCAGAACCATGATCAGATAGGGAACAGACCTCTTGGTGATCGCCTCATATCAATCATTGGAGAGAAAAAGACCAGAATGGTGGCTGCGGCAGTTGTCCTTTCACCGTTCACACCAATGATCTTCATGGGAGAGGAGAGTGGTTGCAGATCACCTTTCCTGTTTTTTGTGGACCCACCTGATGAGGTCTTTGGTAAAAAGATCGATAGTGGCAGGAAAAAGGAATTCAGTGATTTTTCCTGGCCGGATGAGATACCGTTCCCTTCAAGCGTGGACACATTCATGAGATCAAAACTTCAATGGTCTGAAAACGATGATTCAAGGCATTTCTATCTTCTATATCATGATCTGATTAGAGCAAGAAGAAAATTCCTGAAGCCCTCCGTCAGAATGCACAGACAGGTTTATTCAAAAGACGGGATAATTAAGGTAACCTACGGAGAAAATCAATACTTGCTCTTTCTTAACCTTGGCAGCGAGACACATAAGATTCATGGTAAGGTGATCATTAACACCAATTCGCCCAGATATGGAGGAGAATCGCATGATCATGATCTTGACCCCTACTCTGCAGTATTCTCAGTTTCCTGATATGCTGGAAACAAGGATCATGGATGAACCAGATTTAGCCATCACATAATCACCGGAAACATCTTCAGGATATGCAGCCACATCTTTTTCAGTACCAAGAGCAGTGATCCACTTTCCAGGAAAAGAAGATATCTGGAACTTGAGATCGATCTCAGATGCATTGAATATGAGAATGCAGGATGGTGAGTTCTCGATCCTCCCGTACGGAAAGACAAGTTTGCCGGAAATGAAGACACCAAGGGATTTTGTAATGGGATTCTGCCAGTCCTGCAGCGTCATGGGTTTTCCATCCTGCCTGAACCATAGGACATCAGGTGTTTTCCCATCTATATAGGAACCACTGAAAAAATCATGACGCCTCAAAGCTGCTATTTCCTTCCTTATTGAGATCACCCTCTTTACAAAACTATGAATCTCTGTTTTTGTATGATCAAGATTCCAGTCATACCATGAAATCTCGTTGTCCTGGCAGTAGGCGTTGTTGTTTCCTCTCTGGGTTCTGCCAATCTCATCTCCGCCAAGGATCATGGGCGCCCCCTGTGAAACAAGAAGCGTGAGGAAGAAATTCTTGATCCTCCTGATCCGTCTTCTCGTTACCACTGGATCATTACTTGGGCCCTCGACACCAAAATTAGAGCTGTAATTCTCGTTGGTGCCGTCCTGGTTATTTTCTCCGTTGGCCTCATTATGTTTCTGTACATACGAGACAAGATCCATCATGGTGAAACCGTCGTGGGAGCAGACGTAATTTATGCTTGCATGGGGTTTTCTACCGCTTTCCTCATAGAGGTCCGGCGATCCGGAAAGCCTTTGAGCGAATTCACCGATGAGTGAGTTCTCACCTCTCCAAAACCTCCTCACGGAATCCCTGTATTTACCGTTCCATTCTGCCCATTTTATTGGAAAATTACCAACCTGGTATCCTCCTGGTCCAACGTCCCAAGGCTCGGCTATAAGCTTTACCCTTGAGATCACAGGGTCCTGGTGAATGATATCAAAGAACGCGGAAAGACTGTCAACCTCATGTAACTGTCTTGCGAGAGTGGAAGCAAGATCAAATCTGAAACCGTCAACATGCATCTCCGTTATCCAGTATCTGAGAGAATCCATTATGAGTTGCAGGACCTGAGGGTGACCGGCGTTAAGGCTATTTCCGGTACCAGTATAATCCACATAATATCTGCGATTTTCGGGAGACAGTCTGTAATATACGGAATTGTCAATGCCGCGAAAGCTTATGGTTGGACCCAGGTGATTTCCTTCTGCCGTGTGGTTATAGACAACGTCGAGGATCACCTCAAGGCCATTGTCATGCAGTGTCCTGACCATGCTCTTGAATTCTTTCACCTGTTCTCCAACCTCCTCAGATGATGAAAACCTTACGTCTGGAGCAAAATATGCTATTGTGTTGTATCCCCAGTAGTTGCTCAATCCCCGATCAACAAGAAACATGTTGTCTATCCTCTGATGGATTGGCATAAGCTCAATGGCAGTAATACCAAGGTCGTGGAAGTAATCGATCATGGGCTTTGATGAGAGCCCAAGGTACGTCCCCCTTAGATTATCCGGTATATCGTTCCTTCTGTAGGTGAGACCTTTTACATGCGTTTCATAAATGATCGTATCCCTCCAGGGATTTCTCGGATGATCGACCTCCTTCCAGTCGAAGGTGGGGTCAATTACAATACATTTTGGAAGAAAGCCAGCGTCATCATCACTGTTCATGGAGAGATCTTTTGCATCATTATCCATGTTGTAAGAGAATATGCTGTTATTCCATCTTACGGTACCGGATATTGCCTTTGCATAGGGGTCAAGAAGCATCTTGTTTTTGTTGAACCTGTGACCCTGTTCAGGTTCGTAAGGTCCGTCAACCCTGTAGGCATATAGTGCATTTTTCTCAAGGCCAGAGATGAAGGAGTGCCATACAAAATTCGTCTTTTCCTCCATCTCAATGGTCTCATATGGATCTTTGTCGTAGCTGTTCCTGTATAGTTCCAGTGTAACTGAAGTTGCATTTTCAGAAAAAAGTGAGAAGTTAACTCCATCTGACAGAAGAGTTGCACCTAGAGGGTATGGCTCACCGCTCATTGGCCTGAACATGGAACGGTAATCCCCAAGGTTGAAAATAAGACTTTGTTGTTACTGCTGCATAGAAACGGAACAGAAAGTAACGTAAAAATCGGCAGAACTAATCAGAAACGATGTTCATGTAGACATCCTCTATACCGTAGTTCTCCTCAACTTCCCTTATCCTTGCACCCGATCTAACCAGGCTGTAAATGAGTTCCCAGTTCTTCTTCTCCGATGGTATCTCAATGAGTGCCTCATTTCCGGTTGATCTTGTTTGGATAAACGGTTCTTCGATCTTTCCATAAAAAGGCTCATCAAATGTGACCCTTATGACCCTTTTGTCATCCCCATTCATCGAATCGTATCTGATGACACCCATGTAGAGAATAAGGATACGATTGCTGAGTTCTACGGCCTCATTTATCATATGGGTGCTTAGGAGAACAATCTTTCCCTCCTCCCTCGAATAGTTTTTTATTATGTTACGCATCTCAACAATTCCCCTTGGATCCAGGCCAAATGTGGGTTCGTCGAGGATAAGTATGTCAGGACTGGATATCATGGACACTGCGAGACCGAGCCTCTGCTTCATTCCCCTGGAGTATGTTCCACTCTTCCTGTTTGAATATGATGAAATACCGCACAGATCCGATACTCTCTTTATTTCATCGTTCACAGAATTCTTTGGAATGTTACGTATCCTGCAGACAAACTCCATGATCTCTCTTCCCGTGAGATATGTATAGAACTCCGGCTGTTCCACAAGCGACCCAATCATTCCCAGAGATTTTACGAAATTTTCCTCCAGGGGCTCGCCGTCTATTTTTACCAAACCACTGGAGGGGCGCATCATTCTTGTTAGAATCTTCATGAACGTCGTCTTCCCGGAACCGTTCGGCCCAAGGATAACGGTGCACCCATCCGAAATTTCCAGATCCACATCCTTCAATGCATGAACTGGCCCAAAGTTCTTTGATATGTTTATTGCCTCAATGGATGTCAATCACCTGACCTCCTTTCTCTCAAAGAGTATTATGGCAATGGCAAGAGACACGAATGCATAGGCCAGCATGATGAGTATCGAATGGAGAATTGTGGAAGATGATGCAGGAGCTATGGATAAGGAGGAAGATCCCCCAAATATGGGAATGTTAATGTATACTGTCTGAAGGATCTCAGCAGCAACATTCAGGAGATATGATGGGGTATAGCCATACAGGATGTTTATGATGTAACCAGCAGCGTTAAGGATCAGAAAATATGCGACGAAGACTGTTATGTATGCGTAAAGATTCCTGTTGAATATGGAGCTTGACAGAAATGTAACGGACAGAATGGAGAAGAGAAATATTACAACAAGGTAAATCGTGCTGTAGAATGCCGTGACCTGGTACGTGTGAAAGACGAAGGGAAATACTGCCCATTCAACACCAAGAAAAATGAATATCACCACAAGAGACACGAGGAATGCAGCTATGAACTTTCCTGCAAACAGTGAATACCGGCTGATGGGCAACGGGAATATATGGTATGCGGTTCTATCCTCAATCTCACTGCTGATTGCAGGTGACCCGAAGAATACCGCTGCTAAAACAGGAAGATAAAGGAGAGCAAAATTCCATATATAGTCAAAAACGTTTTTGATGATACTTTCTGGGGGATTCTTTATGATCCTTCCGGCAAATGCACCTATCTTTGATGTGTATCTGAATGAGAAGTATATGAAGAGAACGCATATGAGAATATCAATGACAAGCATCAAGTAGAAACTTCTTGACCTGTAATAGTTCCTGAAAAAATACTTAGTAACCTGCAATGTTTTTTGCATTTAGAACTCCACTTTTTAGGAATTTCTCCAGGAGGCTGATTGCGTTGCCATGAAGGTCGCTCAATCCATATGGAAGAGTTAGCCTGAATGAGTATAGCTGACCTGTGCTGTTTCCTGAAATATTTTCATTTCCAGAAAATATTGAAAGAAGGTATGATGAATTATCTGTAGAGATGGTCATGTTTGTGGATTTCATTGATACGTTTCCATTAACCGTTACGAATGAATTGTTTGAAGCAATATGAAAATAGAATGATGCAGGATCATTGATATCAATGTATTTCTGATACGGTATGAAATTGCTTCCATCCTTCTGTGACTGAATGGATGCTTCAACGCCGGTGAGGGGACCGATGGCTATGAAACTGGACTCGAGCTGTGCAGCATAAATTGTAATGTTACGAGAGTACTGGGTGAAATTCAATGATGAAATTTTCAGTATTGACCCCAGGGAAACATTTGTAAGATTGATTGAGAATATATCATAACCGAAATAAGAACCAAAATATGAGATGGAAACGCTTAATCTTGATGACTGATTTGTCTGTGTTATGTTCCTTTCAGTTATGTTGAAATCGTTTTCAAGTGATGCTAGCGATATGCCAAGAACGGCAGATATATTGTCTCTGTACATAAATAAGAAGACGGAAGTGTTGTTATAATCCCCGTGAATAACGAGTTCAGATCCGGAGGGGATGAAGGAGAATGGAGTTTGACTGGTATGAATGGAAAAAGCAGCAACCCCTGCTCCTGCGGATACGACAATCCCGATTACCAGGACAGTCATTTTCACGAACAAAGGCTTCATAGCACAGATATTCAATATTAGTACTTAAGCAGATAGCCGGTCTATCAGAAATACGGGAAAGCTGTGTGGAACTCTGAACATAACTCCTTCAACTGAGCATGTTCTATCATGTATAAAATAGGATTAGATTTTATGCGTCACTTTACTCCATTGTACCAAGTTTTGAAATTGAGTACCCTCACATTAAAAATGCTGTCTGATTGTTGCAGTTAACCATTTTCGTCTTATGATGCTTGCAGAAGATGATTGTTCTTCCTTAGTACTATTATCCATGATCATGAGAGTTCTGACGCTATTTGCAAGCAATCTGCCATTTACATAAGTGACTGAAATAATCCTTCATGCCATTAATTCAGGACTCCTTCTATTCTTTTGGTTTTGTGTGCTTTACTAGGCCAATGCAAAGGATGAATTTCATGCGAATGGGGTTCATTATGATCAAGTGATGCGATAAATATAGTAATCCACGGTGTGTGATGTGTGGCGAAAACCATCAAGTATTATATAATTCCTTATAATCCCTCTTCTGAGGAATGGCGTTTCCTCAATAACAACCGCCAGTAAAGCTGGATAATGACGCCTACCGGAGGGATTCGGTTATGGCGTTACTGTTGCTTGAGGAGACAATAACACAGCTTCTTTTTGTTATACTGGTATCTCCACTTTTTGCCGGCATAATGGCGAAGTTTAAGAGCAGGGTGGAGTCAAGAAAGGGTCAGAGCATATTTCAGCCATATTATGACATAGCCAAATACATGAGAAAGGAGACTCTGATTCCTGCAGGATCGTCCGGTCTTTTTCTGTATCTTCCATACATAAGTTTTGGTGTTTACTGTCTCATAGCACTTATCATCCCTGTTCTCATTCCTGCCCCCATATACTTCACTGCCAGTGCCGATTTCCTTGGCGGTGCCATATTATTCACACTGGCTGGTTTTCTGAAAATGGTGGCAGCAATTGATACGAGAAACAATTTCAGTGCCATGGGCGTGAGCAGGATCATGTCGTTCACATTCCTTGGAGAAGGTACGCTCATAACGGTCTTTTTTGCTGTTTCCCTCATAACGGGGACAAACAATCCATATGTTACCAGCGCGTACCTTGTAGATCATCCTCTTTCAAATCTCACACTTGTGCATGTATTCGCAACTCTGGCCTTTTTCATGATATTTCTGTACGAAACCGGGAAAATACCGTTGGAAAGCAGTGGCCTGCATGAACTTGGCATGATAGATGAGGGGATGAATTACGAGTACAGTGGAAAGTTGCTTGCAATAAACAAATGGTCTTCATACATGAAGCAGTACCTTCTTGGTTCAGTTCTTCTAAACGTTTTCCTGATACCATGGGGACTCACTTCTGGAGCGTCATTCCTTCTTGATCTCCCGGTGATGTTTGGGAAATGGCTGATTCTAATTGCAATCATTGTCATAATTGAAACATCGCTATCAAAGATCAGACTTTTCAAGATTGTTGATTTCCTTGCAGCTGCCTTCACCTTCTCCATTCTGTTTTTATTTCTTACGGAGCTGATCCCATGATTATTACAAGCCTTGTTTACCTTTTATCAGCACTGGTCCTGATCACAGCATTCTATGTGCAGGGGCAGAGATATATCGTTTCCATGATAAGGGGGCAGTTCTTCCAGTCAATTCTAATAGCAAGCATATCATTTCTCCTTGCCTGGTTGGAGCGTTCAACGGACCTCGTCATTCTTGGCATTCTGTTAATAGTTCTTCGCGGAATTATTGTTACAATTTTGCTGGAAAGAAGAGTTCCTGACAGGAAGCATTACATATTCGAGGATAATGTTAATGTTCCATATCTCTTCATTATTGATCTTATTTTCATAGTTGTTTCAGTCTTTATTATTTACTCACTGGCATTTTCATCACTCGTTCCAGATTATTCATTTCTAGGCTCATCAGATCTCCTTTTCCCCTTACTCCTATTTTTCCAGGGTATTTTTCTAATTACATCAAGGAAAAGCACCATCACCCAGGTTATTGGCTACATAGAGGAGGAAAACTCACTTGTTCTCTTCGCTCTTTTCCTGCTGCCAATTCCTGTCATCATCGAAGCCAGTGTATTTCTGGATGTACTTGCGCTTGTGATCATATCGGTGATTGTGAACAAGGAAAAACCAGTTCATGAGGTCATGGAGGCACTGAGAGGATGATAGTTTCCAATATACCATTCATTCTAATACTTCTGATACCGGGAACAGCTGCGTTGCTATATGGTGAAAGAAATGATCAGATATCCGTGGCTGCTGGAATCATCCTTGTGGTTACCTGCATATCAATTTACTGGATGGTTCCTGCGTCACCAGATTTTTTCGTTAATCACGTTTCATGGGTATTTCTTCTAATGATTTCAGCTGTTTATCTATTATCAGCTTCTTATTCCTTAAAATACATGGGAGAAAAACCTTCCGGGATATCCAGAAAAACCTTCTTCCTGCTTCTTAATCTTTTCACGGTTTCCATGCTGTTTAGCATTGAGGTGAACAATTACGGTTTAATGTGGGTAGGCATTGAAGCAACAACCATTGCATCAGCACTCCTGATCATGTCAGAAAGAAGTGCTGAATCGCTTGAAGCAACATGGCGATACATAATTATTGTCTCTGCAGGAGTGGCTTTTGCATTCATCTCCATTATCCTGATATATTACCAGTTTGGAACGCTCTCCGTGACACAGATATTGTCTATGAACAGGGCTCCAGGTCTCGTTACAAGAATCATTGTATCGGTTGCACTTATAGGTTTTGGTACCAAGATAGGTATTTTTCCTGTACACACCTGGCTCCCTGATGCACACAGTGAGGCCCCTGCACCTGTAAGTGCCATGTTTTCTGGCGTCCTGCTGCCATCAGCACTCTATGTTCTCTACAGAATATACGAGATTGACCCCTTCAGGGAACTTTTCATCTGGTTTGCCGTTGTTTCAATAATATTCTCATCAATAATGCTCTCAAACCAGAGGATGTTCAAAAGAATGTTTGCCTATTCCACCATGGAGAACATGAACATTGCTCTCATCGGATTTGCCATTTTAACACCAGCGAGTATTGCAGGGGCTCTAATACTTCTCCTGTCACACAGTCTTTCCAAGGCAGGTGCATTCTATTCTTCGGGCAATATTATGAAGACTTTTGACACAAAAGAAGTTGGAGATGTCCACGGACTCATGACCACTGACCCTGGAACAGGGGCTTCCCTCCTGCTATCTTCACTTGGCGTAACGGGAGCTCCTCCTTTTGGAACCTTCTTTGGGGAAATTCTGATTTTCTATTCAATGCTTGAATACCATCTGACCGTTGAGTTTTCTCTCGTGCTTGTCTTCGTTGCACTTTCATTCATTGCGATAAATTACAATGTATCAAGGATGCTTTCCGGTGATTCTGTGAGATCAAGCTGCAGCTCATCATTGAGATATATTGCGCTCATATCATCAGCAATTCCCATAGCTTTAGGAATTGCCTTTCTGGGGGTGATAGGTTCTGTCATCACATGATAAGGGAAGGTACGTCGGTTTCACACAGAATCATGTGGTCTTTTCCCATGGGATGGATGATGACCACAGGAGAGAGAAGGAAAACAAAAATCTGTTACATGATCATATGAAGTTTCATTACGGGCCCACCGCTGGTGGTCTTCTTGAATCTGTTTCTATGGAATTCTCAACGCCAGGGGAGAAAATATCCTCTGTCTCCGTTAATCCGGCCTTCAAGATGCGTGAGCTCAGCATCAGTGGCAAGAGTATTAATGATGCTCTCCTGATGGTCGAAAGGATAAACGGATATCACTCTGCCTCATTTCAGATTGGATTCCTCACTGCAGTGGAAAAAGCCCTGAACATTAATGTTCCGGATGACATCATGAATGCAAGGATACTGCAGCTGGAGCTTGAGAGGATAAGGAGCAATCTAAACGTCATGGAGAGATTGTGCTTGCCTGCCGGTTTCGGTGTCCCTGCAAACCAGCTTTCCTTTTTGAAGGAGGAGACATCAAGACTTATAGGAAATGTATCAGGGCACAGATACTTCTTTGGTACCAATCTTCCGGGGTTATGCAGAATTTCCGTAAGATCGCTGAATGATAGAATAAAAGAAGTCCTTTATGATTATGAGGATATTCTGGACGCCCTTCTTTCATCCAAGATATTCGTCAACCGTTTACAGAAGAATGGTTTCATAAAAGATGAAAGAATGATCGGACCTGCCGCCAGAGCCTCAGGTTTCCCAATTGATGCCAGGGCTGACAGTAATTCTCTAGACTATTCCAACTGCCCATTTTCTCTGACATTGAGAGATGAGGGTGATTCATTTGCAAGATTCATGGTCAGGGCGGAAGAGATCCCAGTTTCCAGGGACATCATCATTTCTTCCTCTCAAAAGATAAGAAACAACCTCATTTACGAAGAAGAATACAACGGGTCGGGTAATGGGATATCAAGAATAGAGTCACCATCAGGCGATCTCTTCTTTATGGTTTCCATTGAAGATGGCATTGTGAAATCATTGGAGTTTTCGTCTCCATCAATAGTGAACATAGGCCTATTCAAAAAGTCAATGCCTGGAAACGTTTTCACTGATTTTCATTTCAACTGGGAAAGCTTTGGAATATGGTTGTCGGAGGTTGTTCATATAAAATGACAAAAAACTGGTTTTTAAGGGGAACATTGAAAGGTATCAAGACGGAAAAGTTTCCGGCAGCGGATCCTCTGAATCCTCCCCTCTGGCCATCAAGACTTAATGGATCTGGGGATGTGCAGTGCCCAACAGATGCCATTAAGGACGGCATTTGGGATGAGCAAAGATGCATTTTCTGCAGACGCTGTCTTCCTAACTACAAGCCAACAGAGGAACAGGATATTTTCACCGTGAGAGAGAACACAAATGAGTTCAGAAAATCACTCAACATTTATTTTGTAGACACAGGTTCCTGCGGCTCCTGCAATACCGAGCTCTCAACGATATTCTCGCCAAGATATGATGCAAACAGGTTAAGTATATTTGCAGTGAACACGCCGAGGCATGCCGATGTTCTTGTTTTAATGGGGGTTTTAACAGAAATGATGAAAGAGCCACTTTATAAAGCTCTGGAAGCTATGCCCGAACCGAAGGCTATTGTTCTTCTGGGAACATGCAGCATCACTGGCGGAATCATGGGAAAAGGTGTTTTACTGCCTGAGGATGCAAATCTGATACTTGCGGGGTGCCCACCGAGTCCATACACAATATTGGAAGGCCTTGAAAGACTCAAGGGTGGAAAAAAATGATCTTACTGGAATATACAGAATTCATCATTCTAATTCTGTCCTTCATTTCAGCACTTATATCGGTGTACTGGAGAAGAACAGGCTACATAATTATAATAATTGCATCAGTGCTTCTCTCTGTATCTGCATTTACCCTTCATTCATACATCACATATTTTGCCTTGATAGCCTCAATATCATGGATCATAGTATCTGTCTTTTCCATTTCATATTCAAAAGACTATGGAAAATGGATAACTCCACTATTTGATCTCACCATAGCTGGAATGGTTCTCATACTTTTCTCTGAATCATATCTGATTTTCATTGTCGGCTTCGAGATAATGACCATGCCTGCATATGTTACGATTCTCAAAAACAGAAGCAATCATGCACCCTCCTTCATCTTCATGGCCTTCGGGGAATTGAGTACAATGTTTCTCATTCTGGGGGCGGTTATATCAATGGTATCTCATGGGGGATCACTGTCGTTTGTTAATAATTCCAACGATTATGTTCTTCTCTTTTTTTCCATAGGTTGCATGTTAAAAATGGGAATTATGCCATTCATGATTTCGGAGTGGCTACCCATAGCTCATGGGAGCGCTCCTGCCAATGACTCTGCCATTTTCAGCGGCACTATGACCCTCATGGGTGTGTACGGTATCTACCGTGTTATGTTGTTAAGTCCTGCAAGTATGTACTTGGGCCTATTCCTGATGTTCGTTGGTGCAATGACCGTTTTCTTCTCTTCACTTTATGCCTATGTTTCTCAAAACATGAAGGTTCTTGGGGGATTCAGCACTATGGAGAATAACGGTGCCATCCTGTGCGCCATGGGTCTTTATGTATCCGTTACAGACACTATCTTGAGGGAGTTCCTTCTCAGTGCCATAATCATTTTTGCCATGGCCCATTCCATAGCAAAATCCGGTCTTTTCCTGAGCATAGGATCTACCAGATCAGAATATTTTGGAGAGAAGAGTGCAAGGAAAAGAGGCCACGATCTTGGTACCTTGCTCATTGTAATGTCGCTTTCAGGACTGTTTCCAACAATTGGAGGACTTGCGGTCTGGATGCTACTGGAATCTTTCTTCATGGGTGCATACATCCACGGGATTATTGGGATAGCAAGCATATCAGTGGGTAGCGTTATCGCCCTGGCAGAAGGTTTTGGTTCTGCTGCCATGCTTAAACTGTTCTATTTCTCAGGCGGGAACAACGTTGAAAATAAGGTTAACAGAAAAGAAAAAGACGTTCTTCTGTTTACAGGCATCATACTTGTCGCACTGTTCCTCATTTCAACCTTATTGATTCTACCGGAATATGTAGCAGGTCTTCCCAGCGTGCTTGTTTTTAATGGATTCACTGTGGAGTCTTCCGTCACCGGTTCAGATTTCGGTCTTGTTTCTCCCGTTTACGTTTTTTCTCTTGTGGCCTTATTTTCCTTAATTGCCTTCGCCTTATTCGGCAGACCCAGGGGAAGGGTGGTACCAAGGTGGGAGGGTGGCATCACGACACTTGAAAACTATACCTCCTCAGGTTATTCAAACAACATAAGAATCATGCTTCGCTCCATACTGCGCACCAAGATATCCGAAGATAGGATCAGTGTGAACAACATTTTCTGGTCATTCATGGTTTTTTCGGGAAGAGCATATAGAAAATTCGGTGGATTTTTTGGAAGAAAATTCATGAACAGTTCAGTATCCTGGTATATGATCTACATGATCATTGCCTTCATTTTTGTTCTTTTCACTGCTGCACTCCTATGATCAATTCCATTAAATAAAGTGTGAGTAAGATTTAATTGCACGTATTCGTTTATATATTATTGGAATCTAGTGCCAAGAGTCAAAGAAGCAATGAATTTGCGGTTATTTCGACATTTCAGGAGCCAACATTTTCATTCATTGCCAATGTCGGAGGGCATAAGGTTCTTGAGAAATCCATTCTCAGCATAGAGGACATTGGGGATGAGCTTGGTTCAAGATACGAGATCTTGCTTCCCGTCGATTCGAAAACAAAGAACTGGCACTTCATTAGGAGCCTTGCAGGAAAGGTTGAATTCCTGAGGCTCATGCAGTTCGGTAGACAGAGTGTCGGATTCCAGAAAAGCGTGATGCAGAAGGCCTCTTCCGGCTCATACATAGTTTTGTTCAATCCTGACACCATATATGACATAGGATTTGCAGATATAATCCATAATTTTTGTCAGTACAACGGCAGCCAGATATTATATTCAGAACTTCTGATTATACCATCTTTTCTTTTCAACAGATCCGGCACCTGGCGAGACCTTAACAATGGTGAGGATATCGACCTTCTGGCCAGGATCATGTCTCTGGCAGAGGTTATCGTCTATAACCCTCCTGATAGAGTACTTAGGATCGAAAGCAATGAGCCTGTGATATATACACCCGGCAAGATTCCAAAAAGTCTTGGGTTATTGTATCAGCTCCTGATTAAACAGAGGGACCAGATCATTGCACTAAATTACACCTGGAAGAATATTTCCTTCTTTTCGAGACTGGAACGCAGAAAGGGCCTCACCAGAATGTTATTGCTCCAAATTGCATACATCCTTTCAAGATTCAGCAGTGAGAAACCGTATGGTGGAAAAAGCAACAACTATTCCAGTATAATGGACAAGATCCTTGAGTCACTCATCGTTGAGGATTATAAAAGATTCTCAGGCTTTGTTGGTAGACCCAGGATATCCATAGGAACAAAGGACCTTGAATTTCTGAAGATGAACGGAAAGGTGTGGGGAAAAACGAAGGAACCCATAGAGAATTTCGTCGAGCGCCAGTAATTTTTATGATAATTATTTTTTATAACCGCTGGGTTTAATTATTTAGTTCAGTAAATATTAAATATACTGTTCAATTCCTTTATAGTGCGATTTTGGTATTATACCATTATTGTAATTCTGCTGCTTCTAACAACCGCACCAGCCGCAGGTTATTCTCATACAGGCCATTCATATTCGGTGACCAGTAGAATGAAGCTTCAGGACGCTTATTCCAACTCCAGATACCTGAGTGATAATATCACAGTTCCGTACAACCACACACTTGACTTCATGGATTGTAACATTACTGTTACTGTTCAGAGTCATGTATACATTACCGTCTATGGGGTTCTTTTGATAAAAGACTCATCACTTAACTCCATGTTAAATGGTTCTCAAATCATAATAAATGTGCGTGGCACACAGGATTACAAGGCCCAACTGTGCCTCATAAATTCGTATGTAGATGCCGGGGGCACCATTTCATCAACCGACGCAAACATATTCATTCTGAATTCTTCCGTCGATGCGTCTCTCAACGTAACTGATATTTCAGAAGCTTTTCGTGTTGCAGCTGCAAACAGCTCACTTGTCGTTTCGAATTCCACAATAAATGGCCTCTACAGCACATCAGAGGCTGTTAATTCATCCATCGGGGAAGCTACATACTCTGATCAAGATCCTGTCAGCAGAGATACTCTCATACCACTTTCAAACCATCTCACCGGTCAGGGAAGTGCCATTGTATCTTCACTTTCTGTTTCCATGAACTACTCTGGAAACAACCCCTACAACAGGAACAATCTTTCATTTTGTGTTGGAAATACAACTATTTTAAGATATGCAATGAACAGCACGGGTTCTATTTCCAACATTTCTCATTATATTCTGATCATTCCTGTGGTGAATTATTCTTTGAATTTAAGCCAATTTTCACAACGATTGAAATTAAAAATGAACGTTTCGTATGAACCCGGATCGAATTCCACTCTCTGGAACATTTCAGTAAACTATATCACCAATGAGACGGTAATCTCACTTGGAAGCACCTATTTCAATTACATTCTTAAGAACTCCATTGCATTGATGTATGAATCCTGCATTGGTTTGAAGGATTTGCCTATGTTTGATTCTTATCACATGTTAAATCCTGAAAGGAATTCCATTTGCCTGGTTCATTCAAGTCTTTATTTCATTGATAACAATATAAGTTTAAAGGGAAGCTGTTCACCCGTCGAAACCAGTGATAATTCCTCCTTTGCAACCTATGTGACACTTGATCCTGAGGTACTTGATTTCGGACACATTGTTTCGAATTATTCCTTTTGCGCAAGACCTGATAACGGGAATGGTGAATACAATAATTTAAGCATGATTATGATCAAGGACCTCGAATTTTTCATAAAAAATAACAGTCAGTCACTAAAATCCTTATTTAGTAAAATGATCACGAACGGCAGAATTATACCACAATACCTCCAGGAACCCAATGAAAAAGCTGAGCTTTCAAATTATCTCTTTACTGTTGACGGGATGCAATTCAACAGATCTATTCCACTCTTCCCCTATTTCAGCGAAAATCAAATCACAGAGATATTCCGTATCTTCCTTCCAATGGTTAAACTAGATATCATTCATCCGCCATTTTACAATATGAAGAATGATACATTTTCATTTTCTTTTTCCAACACCTATGGCCCCATAAGGAATGCCACATGGATTGCCTCTGTGATCATGGGTAACTTAAAGGAAGATTACGCTGGAAATTTCTCATCCCCAGCAAATAACACCATCATAAGGAGTATGGAATTTTACCCTGAGGAACCTGGTGTTGCGAAAATCAGCATAGGAATATCATTCCGATCTTACACCGAGGATGGTTTGCAACTCTTTCAAAATTCAAGTGCTGTTGTTTACAGATCAGTATTTGTATCATACCTGCTCCAGTATCACAGGGTAAACTACAGCAAAACTGAAATTGACATGAGGATCCGTGACAGCGGGGTAGAAGGATTGCAGGATGCATTTCTGCTTTTTCGTGTCAATTACAGCAATAAAACCGTATGCATGAACAGATCATTGAAAATTTCACCTTTTGGCAGTGTAGATGAGAAATTTTTGATTCCAACAGTAACTCAGATGAATATCAATGCAACCCTGATCTACAACTGCCAGTATATTCCAGAAAATTCGTCAAGATATCTTTCCTCAAGTATACCCGGCCTGTCACTTTACAATGTAACATTCATCTTCCATGTAACAACAGCGAAGCCTGTTTTTGTTTCCCTATGCAACGTGACGTACACAATCCGTGACCGTAAACTTTCAGTCCTTCTCCCCAACGGTTCTTACACTGCCGTGATTACGTCGGACAATTATGTCAAGAGAACAATAGGGTTCAATATTTCAGGAAGCAATGTTTCTCTGAGTGTCTCTCTCTTCATGAGACCAACATTTATGAATTACGTAAGAGATGCAATCTACAATTATGCAATACCACTGTCCCCTTTCATCGCGCTTTTCACCCTATACATATATAATAGATACAGAAATTCTGTAAGGGTATGCATAAGGTGCTCCTCCACATATAAGGGAAGGAAATGCCCATACTGCAGATCAGGTGTGATGGATGACTCGGGGAAAAAACAAGGCCCTGCTGGTTGACAGGGACGGTACAATCAATGTTGACTGCCATTATTGTAGCGATGTGTCGAAACTTGTCATCTATGATGATATCATACCCGTTCTAAAAAAATACCAGGATGAAGGCTACCTTATCATAATCGTTACAAATCAGTCCGGAGTGAACAGGGGCTACTTCACTCTTGATGATCTGGATAGGTTCAACAGTGAGGTTAAAAGATATCTTGAATCACATGGTGTTAAAATTTCCGGTATTTATTTCTGCCCACATAGGCCTGACGAGAACTGTGAATGCAGGAAACCCCGCACCGGCATGGTGGAACAAGCTGCAAGAGACTTCAACCTAGATGTTAAAGCCTGCATCCTCATTGGTGACAGTGAAGATATGGATGGTGGACTCGCAAGGAACCTTGGAATTCCGTTTATCAAGGTTATCCACTGAGGAATTATTCCCTGATTATTCTTATCCTCCAGACGACTTGCATCGTCAGCACATAATTAACGGGTGTGGCTATTATGGCACCTATAACATTCCCTATGAGGACGTTAAGGCCATGATAATAAAAAAGGTATAGCTGAATGGATATGGAAATGGCATTTCCCAGGGCATATATGAGTTCGTATGAAAAGAGTCTTTTAACAACATTTGTGAAGCCAGAATCATGCCATCCTTTTCCCCTTGATGTCCATGCATCATTTAGAAAATAACCGAGACCGACTGAAAGTACCATGGCCGTTATCTCAAGCGCATAGTAATTGGGCGACTGGAATAGTCTTTGGCCGAGAAACAATATGAATTCTGAAAATAGGAAGGACCCACCACCAACAATGAGGAATTTCAAGAACCTCTGTATATTGTTTGAGATGAAATCCCTGATGAGATGAATATTCATTCAGAGACCGTATAACGGAAAGGATTAATTTTATTATTGTTGCAATACCCTACATTACGAGATATTATGGAAAAATCATGTAATATGATGGATTTTTCTCAATTTTTGCCAGCTCAATCACCTGGACTCATGATGCACTGATCATTTTTTTGAACTGCTCTGTTCGTCCAATCTAATTCAGATGAGTGAATGATGGAGGTTGATTGTGTTTTCATTGAAATATGCTCTAGAACCTTTATTTAACGGGTTTGAAAGATCATCAACAGTATCTATGGTCTTATCTTAGACCCTCTTCATTTCATTTAGAAATCTTTTGATTCCCTACATTTTCATTGGGTCCCTGTTTTTCGTTAGATCTTTTAAATAAATAGGCTATGGAAGCTGTCACCCATCCGATTATTAAACCTACACCAACACCTCTGAAGTATATGTCACCTTTAAGGTACCCGATTAAAATAAATACAACACTCAAAACCAACTGAAGTAATATTAGTGCTGGGAATAGATGTTCTTCCAGAAGTCTACGTCTCCATTGTGGCATAATTAAACTGTTACTCATTCTCTCTGCACCTCCCCTTCTTTCTTCAAATGATTGTTTTCCACGATTCTGTCCATTGCCAACGCAATGATACTTATCACAAAGAAAACTATTGCTCCTGATTTAGAATATTGTCGTATAATTGCTCCGATTCCTGTTATAATTACTGCGTAAAGTAACGTGTTTGTGATATGCCTTTTAAGTCGATATTCCATGTTGTTCGAATACCATAGGTCTGCCATATAAAAACTTATATACGCGTCGCATTCGGCGAAACTATAAGTTTTCCTCCAATGGCATAGTTGAAGCCTATTGCGATTATTATCCCAACAAGATTTGCCAACAGGTATGTAATGAAAGGAGAAAGCGCGACAAGGACGAGAACATTGAGAAGGATGCTTGGGGCCATTGCACCATTGTACTTAAGAAACTTCGCGGGTCTAACTGCACCAAAAACATTGGAGTCCTGCCAGTGGATGTTCCTGAGGAAGTTAGCAGCTGTTGTAATTTCTATGGCAAGAATTGATGAAAATGCCAGGTATCCTAAATAGCTATTAGAGAAGATAAATGTACGGAACATGAAAAGAAGGGCTTCGTTCAATATAATCCCACTGAGCCCAACCGCAATATACCTTGAAATTCGACCTCTTGACAGAGAGAAAACAAGCTTCATGTAATCCAGATTTTCTTTCATAGTTAACTTGCTTTTTCCCTTTAACCTGGGTCTAAAAACGTAAGGCACCTCTGCAATTTTGTGGCCAGAGCTGGTTGCAAGAATCTCCAAGAGAATCTTGTATCCTGTGTAATTTTCAATTTTTCTCTTTACAATGTCCTTTCTGAATATGAAGAATCCGGATAAAGGATCACTCACTGATCTTGTTTCCCTGAGCATAAGGTGGGCTATAAACGTGGCACTTTTTGAAACTATTCTCCTGTAAAAACTGAACTTTTCAACCCCACCGTTCTCAATGTATCTCGACGCAATAACGATATCGTTCCCCTCCTTTGCCCTCTGCAGAAGGAGTGGTAATGTCTGGGGTGGGTGCTGAAGATCAGCATCCATTACTGCTATGTAATTACCATCGGAAATAACCATACCATCATAGATTGCGGAAGCTAGACCCATCTTTCCCGGTCTCTTTAAGACCTTAATGTTCTTGTACTTCAATGCAAGTTCTTCTGCTATACTCGCAGTGCCATCCGGACTGTTATCATCTATAACAATTATCTCCATGTCAACTGGTAATTCCTCTAACTTCTCAACGATTAGAGGTAGATTTTCTGCCTCATTGTATGTTGGTATCTCCACAGACAGCTCTTTCATTATTGATCTCCATGCCCTGATGTTCCTGCGTATTCGGAATGACTCATTTTATATGGCATATTAAAAGAAATGAACTATTGATAAGTATGTATCTCCCTTATCAAAAATCATGAATACAAACTTTTCTGATTGCGGTTCCGTGTATTGAAGGATTAACACAATTTTTACTTTACCAGAATCCCCTAATGTATCATTTCCCCATTTTCAGTTGACCCAATCATACCTGTGAACAGCCTGGAATTTCAGAATAATCATAATATTAAAAAGCGAATAAATACATTTTCCCATTTTTTAAATCTTCAATATATATGCCATTACCTCAATGTTTCCATGTCATTCACAAACTCTATTCAGGAGATCCCATGATTGCATTTATTTTAGAGTGATCATTAATATTATTGCCTATAATGCATTGAGGTTGCATGGAGACTTCTAAATCGGAAGGCAGGATTTTTACAGGAATCAAGGTAGATTTGACAGGAAAGATTGCGCTCGTGACGGGATCCAGTTCCGGGCTTGGTGCTTCCATTGTCAAATATTTAGCCAAGGCAGGTGCGTCTGTTGCTGTTCATTACCATTCTGAAAAAACGCAGGCAGAATCCATAGCACAGGAGATCATAAAGGACGGTGGAAATGCAAAAGTATTCGGTGGAGATGTTTCCAATCTTGAAGCAGTTCAGGCTCTCTTCTCTCAGATAGATAAGGATCTTGGGCCAGTTGATATCCTTGTTAACAATGCAGGAATAGATGGAAAAAGAGCAATGTGCGGTTACGATAACCCGGCAGACTGGGAAAGGGTTATTGGGATAAATCTTCTTGGGCCCTATTTCTGTGCAAGAGAAGCCATTCTTAGGATGGAGAAGAAGTCCCATGGAGTGATAATAAATATAACATCAGTTCATGAAACAATTCCATGGACAGGATATACCGCATATTGCGCTGCCAAGGCAGGTCTTTCTATGTTTACTAAGACACTGGCACAGGAAGTTGCCGATAAGGGTATTAGAGTTGTAGCAATTGCCCCCGGTGCCATAAAAACACCAATCAACAAGGATGTCTGGGGAAACCCTGAAGCTTTGAAGGATCTTTTGAATAAGATACCAATGGAAAGAATGGGTGAAACAGACGAGATTGCAAAGGCAGCAGTTTTCCTTTCAAGTGATCTTGCAAGCTACATCACTGGCACTTCCCTTTTTGTAGACGGTGGAATGCTTTTATACGCTGATTTCAAACATGGTGGATGAGTCGTCAACTCTTAATCATAAATTATTCATTTTCATTCATTCTGCTTGTTTTCTATGTTTATGTACTGAAGATTTTTCACAATAGATCAACCTTTCCTTCAAGCGAGGCAAATGCAATGAGATCTCCATGTTTTAATTAACATAACCGGTTTTTTCGCCAAAAAGTACCCTGGGCATATAACTATTTATTTTCGGTACTATTGTTATTCCAATAATTGAATAGACCAATGGTGTTGATTATCTGGAATTAGCAGCCTTTTTTATTCTAAAAATAAATTAAGTGTATAAACAATGCCAATCAAAGAAATATGTAGATTTTTAAAATACCAGTCAATTATACCCGTATTACAGAGCGGAGGTTGTCGAGCCAGGTTAAAGGCGATGGATTCAGGGTCCATTTCCGCAGGGATTCGCCGGTTCAAATCCGGCCCTCCGCACATTTAGATTTATTCATGTGAATCTTATTTCTACAGTAATACATTTCCAACATTAGGAATCGTATGATAAACCAGTAACCATATCCCATACTGTTAAGAATTTTCAACGGAACGTATGGTATATTCCTCTTTGCACTAATTTTTAAATTCTATGCCTCCTCAGGCACATAATCAAAGCGTAATAACTTATAGTTTTATCAAAAGATAACTTGATCGGAAACAATTTTTCATAGCAGTGCTATATTTTAACCTCATTTCACTGCATTGGTGATTGATAGATTCTCATACAATTTCAGTCCTTCTGATTGTCTAAATAGGTTGAGAGACCTTTTTTGATGATCATGTGATAGAGAGATTGACTTATATAAAAAAGTATGAAATATATTTAATAGATTTCAAATAATATTATATTAGCAGATTTTCCCAACACGTAGGTATTAAGATGGTGAAATACTAAATGAGCATGTTGAAGACCTTGCTAGGACAAAGAAACCTTTCTGTTTAGGAAAGGTTTTAGATCTTCCACCTGACTATGACTTCATTAACTATCTCTATGAACCGTATTTTACTAAACTTGTGGACAACAGTTTCACCTTAAATGAGGGGCGATATTGAAAAAAAGCATTGAAGTTCCGAATAAGACAAATCAAATTCTGAATGAACTTGTGAAACGTGAAGAACTTTAACTTGAAATTGATTTAGCGCTTCATTCAGTAGCAATATCAAATCTAAGGTTCCCAGTGGATGAGATCTAAGTCCAAGAAGCTCAGAATTAAAAGGAAAAATTTGGTTTGTCAAGGAATATTATCATAACCCTTCTAACATTGGAATATTGTATAGTTGAAATTATATTATACAGCCAGAGATGATATTATATTTCCTTACTGTATTACTCCGGTAACATTGATCGAGATCAAAGAAACTGCAAAGGAAAAACCTTATGACCCATGACAAAGAGTATTCGGGAGGGAGGGGAAATGGTAAGACTACTCAAAGAGAAAAGTAACTTCGAGTTTGAAATGACTTGCAGGAGGATATACAGTTTCCTGGAATCCAAAAATATTCCAGTATTTGTTACTGTTGACCATCGGTTAAATGCTGAAAAGGTTAAACTTACCCTCAGACCTGAGAAGGTAATAATGTTCGGGTCACCACTTGTAGGAACGCCTCTTATTGAGGAGAACCCTGATGTTGGAATTGAGCTTCCTTCCAAGGTTTTGGTCTATCAGGAAAACGATTCTGTTTTCGTGGTACATTTTGATTATGATGCTCTTGGAAATGAATATCACCTTTTAGCTACTTCAGAATATCTTAGAAATCTAAGATCATTGGTATCTGACCTGGTCATATATGCCACCCGGTTATGATGAACATGGAATACTAGTTGTATCCTTTCTTACACAAAATTTTTGAATTGCTTGTTGGTATTATGGGGGTTGATTTTATGAGTATCTGTCGTTTAAGATTCAGATCCGTGGCTGCATGGCGCAACT
>JAMCUH010000015.1 GCA_023379435.1 Thermoplasmatota archaeon
ATTTTAATTCCCTTTAATGGTTTGCCTGAAACGAATTCTTCCCTTATCTTTGTCATAACATCCATGTGTTCCCTTGCCCATTGAAGTCTGAGATAACCTTTTCCACTCATGCATTGCTCACCAGCTTTAAAGGATCAATCCTGAGAAGGATCCCTTCCCCGAAATTCTTTCTTTCAACAATAATGTTGCGTATTTCCATGTTTGGCCTGAAAAGTTTTATTCCATCTTCCGGAAGTATGACGTTGCCGATATATATGAAAAAATCGTCTATTATCCCTTCACTTATGAATTCGTTAATGACTATGGAACCACCCTCAACGAGCAATGATCCGATCCCTGTTTCCTCTATTTTAGCCATTATGTTTCCAATTCCGAGAGAATCATCGTTCATGATTACCAGATCTGCGCCTTTTAATTTCCGCTTAGCATTGGATGTAAATATCATTGTCCTGCAAGTACCGTCAAGAACATTGCTTGACTCCGGAATCTTCAATTTTCTGTCAAGGACAATCCTTGCGTGTTTTCTATTTGTGGAATCATGAATTTTGAGTTCAGGGTTATCATTAACAATTGTGTTTGCACCCACAAGGATAGCATCACTTTTTGCCCTGAGGTCATTCACTCTTTCAAGATCAACACGGTCAGAAATGACGACCCTCTTTCCACCCGGTCCTGAAATATAGCCGTTCAGGCTTATGGCAACGTTAACCGTTATTTTTATCTTATGATACATGGGTAATTTTGCTCTTGATTCCGGAAGGTTATCCAGTTTTAATAACATGTCATCCATAAGGGATTTGAATGAATCTAAGTTCGCTTGGTTTTTCCCGGGAACTGAATTCCGTCTTCGGAAATAATGACTTTGATCTCTATCCGCATCAGGAAGAGGCCATAAGATCCTTCAGGGATGGAAATAACATAATTTTATCCGTGCCAACAGCATCCGGTAAAACACTTGTGGCATATGCTGCCATCCTGGATTCCATCATGGCAGGGAGAAAGGCGGTGTATGTAGTGCCCCTTAAGGCACTCGCAATGGAAAAATTCAGGGAGCTGAAAATTCTCAAGAATGTTGGATTAAAGGTCAGAATGGCGATCGGGGATTATGATGAGGGAACATCTGTCATTAATAATTCCGATGTGATCATTTGCACTTCTGAAAAGTTTGATTCCCTTCTGAGACACGATCCATCCATTCTCTATGACATTGGCCTTGTGGTTGCAGATGAGGCTCATCTCCTTCAGGATCCGGATAGGGGACCAACACTGGAGTTTATTCTAACGATGATAAAACATGTTAATCCTGATATACGGTTGGTATGCCTCTCAGCAACGATGGTGAATCATTCACAGATATCAGAATGGCTTGACAGTGTTGCAATAGTCAGCGATTTCAGGCCAGTTCCACTGACAAAGGCCATAGCCTTCAGGAAAAGCATAATCTACAGCGACGGAAGAACTGAAAAAATAAAAGGAGACGAGCTTGATCATGTTATAAGAACTCATGTCTCTGCTGGTGGACAGGTTCTTATCTTTGTGAACTCCCGCAAGAGAACACTGGAACTTGCAGAAAGATATTCGGGTGAGCTTTCATTTCCAGGGAGGATCATAACTGAGGAGAGTGAGGAGGAAGACTTTAATGATGAAAAGATAAGGGAGTTAGCGTCCCATGGGTATGGATTTCATCATGCAGGTCTGTCCGCAAAACAGAGAGCCCTGGTGGAAGAAATGTTCAGCAAGGGAGAGATAAAGGTACTTTTTGCCACACCCACTCTTGCTGCAGGTGTCAATCTTCCTGCCAGAGCTGTATATATAAGGGATATTTCACGGTACAGCAATGGTTACAGTGATTTCATCTCAAACATGGAAATTGAGCAGATGCTTGGCAGAGCCGGGAGGCCTGCCTATGACAGGGAAGGATATGCCTATATTTATGCCTCCACAGAGAAGGCTTTTTCAAGAGCACAGGAGGCAATTCATGGTCTGCCCGATCCCATAGAGTCGCAGCTTGGTCATGAAGGTACAGTGAGAAAATGGATCCTTCCCCTGGTATGCATGGGCATCTGCAGAAACATTCAGGAAATAGAAAGCTTCTTCTCGAAAACTCTATATTCACAGCAGAATCCCGTTTCAAATATTTCTGCATGGATATCAGTGACGCTGGATTTTCTCGTTGACAATGATTTTCTCAATGTTAAGGGAAGTACATACTATGCCACTTCCTTCGGTTCCATGGTATCGGAACTTTATATTGATCCGGTCAGTGCGCTCATACTTCGTGATTTTCTACGTAAAGAATATTCGGAAGATCTGGCACTTTTCCATATCTGTAAAACGCCGGATATGCTCAAGATACCATACAAAGAGAGTGAATTTCCTCTCATTGATGATTTTCTCGAGGATATTGGTATTAATGCGGAAGAAAAAAATGATCTTGATGCCGCTAAAACTGCAATTGTTCTTAAAAAATGGATCAACGAGGTGCCGGTGAAAACCATAGAGGAAGAATTTTCAATAGGATATGGGGATATACAGAGCAGGACAAACTCTGCTGACTGGATATCCTATTCACTTTCCAGGATGTCCATGAAATTCAAGCCTGAGATTCATGTTAATCTGGAAAATCTCAACTTCAGGATAAGAGAAGGTGTCAGGGAAGATGTGATATCTCTCACACTTATTCCAGAAATAGGCAGGGTTAGAGCAAGGAGATTATATCTGAATGGATTCAGAACCATAAATGATCTGGCATCAGCTGACGAAAAGGACATATCCAAAATTTATGGCTTTTCAGAAAAGCTTTCCAGCAGGGTAATCAGGTATGCAAGGTCAATCAAAAAATAGATCGGAGCATGTCGTTGTGGAACCGATTCATGCCCAGTATGCCATTCATGTCCTCAAAAAGAGTGGCATATATGACACATCCAGGAAAGTGTTCCACAGGGAAGGTCTGGTTTACATACCAGTTAATGGAAAGGTTGAAAATTTTAAGACGATACTTGCTGAGGGAGTTACAAACGAAAGGTGGAGATATCCTCATAAGTACACTGGTTCATATGATGTAATTGGTGATATTGCAATCATTCATTTTAGAAAGGGAATAGATCCATCTGATCTTGCAGAGAGGATACTTGAAAGAAAAAATGGCATAAGATCAGTTTATCTTGACAGGGGAATAAAGGGAGAGGAAAGATTAAGATCAGTGGAATTTCTGGCCGGAACTGATGATCCTGTAACGCTTCATAAAGAAAATGGCATCGTCCTGAAGGTGAACATAAGCAATGTGTATTTTTCACCGAGGCTGGCCACGGAGAGAATGAGAATTCTGAGAAAGTCCAGAGATGGCGAGAATATTGTTGATATGTTCGCAGGTGTTGGCCCATTTTCAATTCTCCTTGCAAAAAACCTTTCTGTGACAGTGACAAGTATGGATATAAACAGGCATGCCATTGATCTTCTCAGGGAGAACATTTCACTCAACAGGTTGAAAGGAAAAATCATACCAGTGATGGGTGATTCATCAGTTCTTATGGATGACATTCATGATGCAGACAGGATCATAATGAACCTGCCACATGGCTCCATGTCATTCATTGAAAAAGCATCAAGCGCTTTGAAGAATGGCGGATCTATACACTATTATGAGATCTGTACACCTAGGGACATGGAAGAGAGAATGGAAACATTCAGAAGAATGTGCTTTTCCGTGGAAGGGAAGAGAGAGGTTCACGGATATTCACCACAGGAAATTATGTATGCTCTAGATCTACGCAAAGATATGGCAACCTGTTATAAAAACGAAGAGAAAGAAAAATAGTCTAAATATGAGCAGTAAATAACTGGATCAGGATGACCATCGGTGAAAGGCTTGGGGATCTCGCCTCAAACATTTACGAAAAAGTACTTCTGGAGGAGATTGCAAAGAGGCCCAAACCGAAGCACCTTGGTATCATAACGGACGGAAACAGGAGGTTCGCCACAAAGAAAGGGAAACCTGCGAACTACGGTCATGAAAAGGGCAAAGACAAGCTCGAAGAGGTTCTCCAGTGGTGCATGGATGTTGGCATCAAGATCGTTACAGTGTATGGTTTTTCAACGGAAAATTTTTCAAGGAAAAAAGAAGAGGTTAGTTTCCTTTTTCATCTCATTGACCGGTCACTCCGGGACCTGATGAAGGATCAGAGGGTGATCAGGAACGGCATAAAGGTTAAAATCATAGGGGAACTTCAAACGCTTCCTAAATTTCTCGTAAGGACAATAAAAGAAACTGAAAATTTTACATCAGGGTTCAATAATTTCAGGTTAAACCTCGCCATTGGATATGGGGGCAGGGAAGAGATCATCAACGGTATAAAGAAGATTGCAGAGGATGTGTTAAAGGGAAAGATCAGTGTCAACGAAATAAACGAGGAGAGCTTCAGGAATTATCTTTATGAGCCAAGTCTTCCAGATCCTGATCTCATTCTCAGGACGAGTGGAGAGGAGAGGGTCTCCAATTTTTTACTCTGGCAGTCTGCGTATTCTGAGTTTTATTTTTCTGAGGTGAACTGGCCGGAACTGAAGAAGATCGATTTTCTAAGAGCCATATATTCGTATCAGACAAGAGAAAGAAGGTATGGCTACTGACATTCTTCTTGGATTTGATGATACGGACAGCCGCGATGGAATGTGTACCACATACATAGCTTCCATAACAGCACTGAAATTCCGTGAATTCCTATCAGATTATCCCATGCTTGTGAGGCTCAATCCAAATATACCATACAAGACAAGGGGGAACGGCGCTTTATCATTGAGATTTTTCTGCGAACCCGTGAAGAGAGAAGCCAAAATTATAGGATATCATCAGGGTAGGTATGTTTATACAGGTTCCTCTTGCATCGGTGACATAGAGAAACTCGGAAGAGAAGTATGGGATGAGATACGCAGATTTAGTATGCCGGGAGAAAACACAAACCCTGGCATGGTTATATTCACCAGGAAGATGGGTGACGATTTCTATAGAAAGGCCGTAACTGGTGTCATAGAAAACGAGAAGATTGGCTCGCTAATTCAGGAATCTACATTTTCCAGGCATATGGGAAACGGGAGGGGAATCATAGGCGCCACTGCAGCATGCTCGTGGTCCGGTTACCCATTCACATATGAAGTTATGGCATATCGCTTTCCATCAGCTCCGGTGGTTGATGAGAATGTGAAAATGATGATTGCAGATTTCGTGGACAAAACTGGAAAGACATTCAATACAATTGACAGGAAAAACAAAGTAGCCGCAATTTTCCCCAATCCCAGGACGCCAGTTATTTTCGGTATAAGAGGGATGGACCCTGAGGCACTTCTTAGGATTGCTGTGGATGTGGTTCATCGCTTTTCCATTGATCATGATTTCATCATGACATTCAGAACGAATCAGGGAACTGATGATCATATCATTCATGGCGCAGACGTCCTAAGGGAATACTCTTCCTACTGTATCACTGGAAGGATTGTAAAAGGGCCCACTGTAATTGAAGGTGGTCACTATTTTTCACTTATTGAATGGTATGGAGGCAAAACAAAAATTGCTGCTTTTGAACCTACAAAGGAATTCAGGAAAGTTTTCAGAGAACTGAAGAATGGAGATCTGATTGAAGCATGTGGCTCATATATGGGTGGCACACTGAACCTGGAGAGGATAAACGTGATAGCATTGGCTAGGACGTTTGAAAAGGGACCTCCCATGTGCCCGGCATGCAAAAGAAGGATGAAGAACAGGGGGGGTGGAGAATACAGGTGCCCCTCATGTTCAAGGAAATCATTCCTTCCTGGATTTGTTGAGTTAAACAGAAACCTGCTACCTGGCATTTATAGTGTCCCTGTCTGTGCAATGAGGCATCTTTCACGTCCCGGTGATTTCCCTGGAGGATTGGCATGATAGATCTTTGTATCACTGGTGTTCCTGGAACAGGGAAAACAGCTCTATGCACTTATCTGAATAGTTTGGGTGTCGAGTGTGTTTCTGCTGCTGTTCTTGCAAGGGATTTAAATTGCATTGATTCCGATACTGTGGATGTTGATTGCTTAAGGGAGAAATGCGGTGATCAGGAGATTGTGGAGGGGCATTTCTCGCATCTTCTCGGTTGCAGGAAGATTGTCATTCTCACCTGCTCTGAGGATGTACTGGAAAAGAGGTTATTGGAAAGGGGATATTCAGAGGAAAAGATAAGGGAGAATATGGAAGCACAGAGATCTGGTATAATATATTCTGAGTCGCTGGATCTCATACCTTCATTGAGGATAATGGAGATTGAAACATCAAAAATTCTTCCAGAGGAGACTGCTCAAAGGATATTGGCATTCCTTAAGGGAGAAAGAAATGGAAGAGATCCTTGATATTGTTGATTCATCCCTTAACATAACGGGAAGAATGGAGAGGAGTACAGCTCACAGGACATGTGCACCACATAGGACATTTCACTGCTGGATCTATGACTCCATGGAAAAGATCATAATATTTCAGATGAGAGGGAAAAATCAGGATTTCCCGCTGATGCTGGATGTGACAGTTGGAGGGCACATTATTTCAGGGGAAACAGTTGAAATGGCCTCCAGGGAGATATACGAGGAGATTGGAATACGCATTCCGTTCCCTGATTTAAGATACATGGGAAGGAACACGTTCACATTCATGGACAATGAGAAATGCATACTAGAGATAGCAGAGGTTCACTCCTACGATATTCACGGTAAGAATGTTATTCCAAAACCTGATCCCAGGGAACTTTTAGGTCTCGTCTCCATTCCTTTTGAAACAGCGGCATTATTGCTTGATGGATTTATAAAAGAGGCAGAGTGCAGCATTCAATTGTCTCCTGGAGATACCAGTGGATTAGTGGCAGTCTCAATGGACTCTTTCATACAGGAGTCCAGGGGATATTTTTCAGCGGCAATAAATGCTTTGAGATCATTTTCTGCAGGATATGCCAGTGAGCCACGGCTTTAGTTTTTTTATTTTTCCTGAAAAGGATTGTATGAAAACAAATAATACGGAATAACAATTGCCATATTCCAATGGTAGCTGATCGGTTAAGGGGAAGGAGCCAAAGATTCATTGATGCAGCATCAAAACCATTCATGGCACTCTCTCCCAACACGATTTCTGCAGTAAGTTTCATTCTTGCTGTCATATCGGGATACGCATTTTTCAGATCCGGGTATTTCATAATTGTATCGTTTTTCGCCTTGCTGTTCTCAGCACTTTTTGACGCCGTTGACGGAAACGTTGCAAGGAGACGAAACCTTCAGAGTAAAAAGGGTGACCTTGTTGACCATGTTCTGGACAGATTTTCAGATATAGCCGTTATTGCAGGAATGGTGTTTTCACCGTATGGTTCCATATACATAGGATTCTTTGCGCTGGAGGGCATAATGATGACAAGCTACATGGGAACACAGAGCCAGGCGCTTGGTCTTTCAAGAAATTATTCCGGCATACTTGGTAGAAGTGACAGATTAATCCTTATGCTTGTATTCATTCTCCTCCAGTTCTTTGTTAGATCCACGTATAATCTGGATGGAATAACTTTTACCGTTACGGTAATATTGCTTATCTGGTTTGCTGTTGCCGGTAATGTCACTGGTGTTACGAGATTCATGCAATCATACAGATCACTTTAGAAGATTTTCTATGATTTCCCGGTACCTGACTGCAATGGACCTTGCCGAATCAAGGGAAGAAGATTCCCCGAATATCCTGACAATTGGTTCTGTTCCTGAAGGTCTCACCAGAACCCATGAGTCATCTTCGTAAATCTTGAGACCATCCGTTCTGTCAATCCTCCTCCCTTCAACGGTTTCGGAAAATTTTTTGGATATGTCCTTCCATGGCCTTGAAATGGGCACAGAAATTCTAAATATACGGTACTTTGGAAGTTCCTTTATGAGGTCTGAAGCTTTTTCATCTCCCTGCGCAAGCAAATTAAGAAAAAGAGCGGCAGTCATGGCACCATCTCTGCAGAATTGATGCTCACCGTATATAACACCACCGTTCTCCTCCCCCCCAATCTTTGCCTTTTTTTCTATCATGGTTCTTGAGACAATGGGTGCACCAACCTTTGTCCTGATCAAGGAGGCACCCTTTTCTCTGCATATTTCATCCATGGAGTCTGAACTGCTTACAGGCGTGACAACAACATCTCCCTCCTTCACAGTGCACTTAACAATCAGTGAAAATGACTGGTCACCATCGATGAAATTACCATTCTCATCAAAGAAAACAACACGATCAGCATCACCGTCATGTGCAATGCCCAGGTCAAAACTTCCATTCTTCATGATATTCTGCATATCATGGAGATTTTCCTCCTTAGGTTCTGAATGGCGTCCCGAGAATGTACCATCAGGAAAGCAGTTTAATGTCACCATGGAGCAACCCAGGGACTCAAGAAGCTTTGGTGTTGTCTCAAACGATGCTCCAGAACCCGCATCGAACAATACCCTGAACTTCTTCTTTCTTATGAGGTCTGCCCTGACGTGCTCTGTTATGCCGTTCACGTAAAGACTAACAGCTGTGTTCACAGATCTAATTGTACCGATATTTCTCCAATCCACTGATTTGAACGATCCTCCTTCGTATATTTTCTCGATCCTTTCCTCGTCAGTCCAGTGAAGCTCCGTGCCGTCCTTTGCGATGCACTTTATTCCATTGAATTCGGGTGGGTTGTGAGATGCAGTTATCATCACTCCTGGAACGGAGAATGTCTTGCAGTAATACTGCAATGCAGGTGTTGGAAGTATACCAAGATCTTCAATGTTCATGCCCGTGCTTAGAATGCCAGATGAAACTGCACTGAACACCGCATTGCCACTGATTCTGGTGTCCCTTGCCATGGCCACAATTCCTGTATTATGGAAAGTACCAATTGCCTTGCCCATCTGAAGGCAGAAATCCATGGTAAGATCCCTGTTCGGAATCCCTCTTATCCCATTCGTACCGAAATATCTGGTATTTTTTGAAACCTCAACCATGTATCCATATTAATGGGCTATATCTTAAGGTAATCCATAACTTCTACCTCTCCATTTTATGGATCTCATTCTGCTGGCTATTATGAGATTTGAAAGATAAAAGAAAGGTGTAATGAATGTGATGGCAAAAACTGCAGCCTTTCTTGTGATTGATCTTCTTGCGTTTTTAATGGCCGTAAGAAAATATGGTAGTGTGAAAAGGATGAAGAGAGGATATACAAATATGGAAAGGAGGATAGCAGAGATGAGAAGAAATATATCCAGAACGTAAAAAATTATGCCGTATTTAAGTACTGCAGGGGA
Organism: Thermoplasmatota archaeon; assembly: GCA_023379435.1. GTDB lineage: Archaea > Thermoplasmatota > Thermoplasmata > Thermoplasmatales > Thermoplasmataceae > WAQW01. The sequence continues at coordinate 9,310 of JAMCUH010000015.1, forward strand.
ACCTGAAACCGATAGCGCGGTCTGACGGTTTGACCATTCTATGAAGTCGTTTCTTCCCTCGTTACTATATATCTTCGGTGCAGCTTTTTTCACATATTCAATATTAAATCCCGCATTTTTGCATATCCTCATGATTGCAACGTCATCGGAAACATTTTTTTTAAAAAACTGCAAGGACTCGTTTGTAATCAGAGACTTTCTGAATGCCATGGAACCTCCCCATACGAACCTTGTGATCTTTGACTCCATCATGCCTGATCCTACCATCCCCCATGCCGTTTTTATCACAGACCAGAAACCACCGTCTGCGACAAAGACTGGAAAAGTAGTGGTTACACCTATCTTGGAATCGTTGAATGGTTCTGTGAGGTAATAAAGCCATTTTTTGCCCACCATGGTGTCGGAATCAAGAACAACTATGATTTCTTCATCAATATCTATTTCAAGAATCGTAGCTATGGCCCTCACTTTTCCGCTGCATTCGCTGCATTCCGCCCTGGAAACTGCAATTTCGATTCCAGCACTGCGGAGATATGGCACACTTGGATCGTTCATATCATCTACAACCGCAACTATTCTGTGGTGCTTGTATTCGATCTCCCTTAGTGCTTTTAAATTTTCCTCAAATCTATAGTCTACTCCACGGCATGGGAGAATAATAAGTACAGGAAAGTCCTTCTCGTGTTGGAACACGCCGTCCCTGTATCTTGAGGCAGCAACCAATGTGAAGCCAAGAAATACTAATGCTGTGAAAATCAACCAGATAAGTATGGTCACCAGATGAAAATTAGGCATATTCAGGTTAACGTAACTTCCTCCGTGTCCACCTGGCCCACACCGTTAATGGCCTGAAGCTTTTCTTCAACGGATCCGATCTTTCCCTCCTCATCAGGTATTATGATCTTGAGATTTACAGCTTTTAATCCGTAGCCTATCTCGGATTCCTTTATATCAACTATCTTGCAGATATCGGAAAGCTCAGTTTTAATGGAATCACTGATCATGTCGAGATCAGTATTCTCATCTGCAGGTAAAATCTTGAATGTTACCAGAACTTCTCCCATATTCCCACCTATGGCCCTATGAAACCACACTTCTCGCATTCATATGGTGTGGAATGTTCTCTGCAGCTCCTGCATCTTCCTATCTCATATTCTCCACAGTTCGGGCAGGAAAATATGGAAAATCCAGCATCTACCAATCCCTGGCCGCATGAATTGCACTTATTCGTTGCCATCCTAATCACTCTTTTCCACTCATAACATGTATGATGGAACAATCCCCGTAATCCAACCATTGTATTTATGGGTTAAGCTATGGTGTCATGTATCAATATATCTCATGGATAGGTGGGGGCTTCGTATCAGTCATTGAAAAATCAGATATTCCGCATATTCTTCAGGGTTTCATGTATCCATGATAAAGTCTCAGGTAAGGCTCAAGAGCCTTGAAGATCCTGGTTTCAGCCTTACTCAGGTGCTCCTGCATGGTCGATTTGCTGACTCCGTTGTTTGAGGCAAGCTTTTCTATGGATACTTTCTTTGGTATGTCGAAATACCCTGATGATATTGCCTCCGCAAGATATCGTTCCTGTCGATCGGTCATACCGGAAAAGAGATCGCTCAGGGACAGCATCCATGTTTCCCTCAGATCTTCAGATTTCACAATCTTCTTGCCCACAATCTTGACACTGGCGACCTGTTCAAGTTTATTATAGAGATGCTGGAACATATTTGAATCTGGTGAGTAAACGGTAAGGAGTTCCTTACCGTTTTCATATGTAACTGGGGCCCTCCAGAGACAATTTTCCGACTCGACCATTCTGGCAGTGGAATTGATCACACTGCACCTGCATGCAATCATCACTGTAACTGTATTTGTTCTCACTGAGCTGTAAACTATCTCGCTGTGTATCTTCTCAGTGAATACCTTCATAAAATTTATCAGTGCCAGGCCATCTATTCTATCCCCATGAAATTCAAGATAATCAACGAAAGAATTGCACCATCTGAATATTTTAATATTCGGAAACTCCTTTGAGACGTTGTTCATTGGGAGATCATGGCTCATTTCGATATTTATTTCATCCATGTTAACCGTCCTAGAACGGCTTAACAGGTATAATAAACCTTCCAATACATGTTTAGGTGAACAAAAATGGTGAACCTTATAGTAGAGCACAGATGGAAGGATAGAGACAAGGAAGGAGCATTCAAGGCCGTGGGCGGGATAGTTGAAATGGCCAAGGGAAACAAGTTGCCTGAAGGATACAGTTTGAAATCCATACAGGTAATAGACAGGGAGAACATGGCCATATGTAACTGGGAAGCACCAAGCAGAGATGCCATGATATCGCTCCTGAAGCAAGTGAATCCTCCAACGAAACATGAAGTATTTGAGGCTCAGAAGTTATTCTGAGCCAATTTTTTATGTTTAACAGAATAGAAGATCCTGTAGACGCAAAAATGAGCAAAATGATGAGTAAGGAAAGTTACTATGAATCGGGTGAGGAGAAATTCGGTATTTTGAGTACATCACTTTACAATCTTTTCAATCTAAATCCCGTTATTAGGAAGTTTTATGGTTTCGTTCATGAAGACCTGAGTAAATATGGTCCTAGGACATTGCTGGACATAGGATCTGGCACGGGAACGGTGCTTCTTCGTTACGCGAGCGATCATAATCCAGAGGTCGCGCTGGGGATAGACCCTTCTCCATTTATGGTAAAATATGCTTCAAAGAGAGCATTTAAATTAGGGCTTTCTGGGAAGGTCTCTTTTGTGCAAGGCAGCAGCAGATATATTCCAGGTAATGATAAATTTGAGATCATCACGACATCCCTTTCGTTCCATCACTGGAATAACAGGCTAAATTCCATACCATATTTGCTCAGTAGGACAGATGGCGATGGAATGTTTGTTGTTTATGAGATAACAGGACGTAAAGGGTTTAGCAGGAGAATTGCGAAAGCTCATCTTATGCAGAGGAATGAGTTTGAAACAATATCATCCGAACTTGGGATCAACGTTGATATTTCTGAAAAAAATGGATTCATAAGAGCAGCTTTCCGCATGAAACCATAATTTTCAATGATCAGTTATACTTTTGTTTATTTTGGATCGCCTTAAGGGCATGAAAGATTAAGCCATAAAAAATTCATCATCATTTCATATGATCATGAATACCTGAAGTCCAGAAGATGCACTTTAAGAACATCTTTTTTCTATGAGTATTATTAAAGAATTTACTTCTTAGAAAAGTGACGGTTCCATGCTATCATCCCACCTTTGAGGTGGGAGACATCCTGAAAACCATTCTTGAGAAGGATTGTCGCCGCAGCTCTGCTCCTGTGTCCAGTCGCACATACAAGCATATAGCCTTTTTCGCGGTCAAGGTTTTTAATATTCTTCTTTACGTGTTTCAATGGAAGATGCTGTGCTCCCTCAATGTGACCATGGGAAAACTCCATCTCAGTTCTCACATCTATTACTGCATACTTATTCGAAGCAATCTTTTCCTTGAATGTCTTTGGCTCATATTCCTTCAAACCATGAGGCGTTATGAAATAACTCAGAAAAGGCATAATTATCCATCATGCATTCATTAACCTGGTATATACTTAATGCAGGTCTGGAACGTATTAATTTATTGAGGAAAATGATCGTTCTAATTCTCAACCATTTCATTCTTTATATTTCCAGAACATATACCAGTAGTCGAAAACCTTCTTTGAATAACCTGATGTGGAACAATACTTCTCTATGTTATCTCTGATGTTCTTCAGATGGTCCTTGCTGTGGGGATTATGTATCCCACCAGAGCTTTCATGCCATTCTGTTATGACCACTGCCTTTGATGAGACCCTTTCCATCTCTCTTATTCCGATCTCTGGCTCCTTTGTATGGTGCAGCGAATCCAGGGCAATGGAGGTATCAAAGAAATTGTCAGGGAAATCAATTTTTTCCACAGGCATGGCGAGGAACTTAACTCTTCCTTCCTTTACCGCATCTTCATACTTTTTTTCAAGTTCTGAAAATGACCATGCTTCTGGATCTATGGATACAACACTTATGGATGGATCTGCCATAAGTCTCGATAGTGCGTTTCCGAAGCCAGTGCCAACATCCAGAATCTTATTTCCTTTCAACATTTTTACCACATTATCCATCTGTTGTTCCATCATATCTCTATTCCTCATATGTGCGAAAGTTGAATCAGTTAAATTAAGATTGCCCGCATTAACATAAAAATTTGGTATGAATAAAAATCGAGTGTTAACGCTTATCAAGAAAATGTTTTTTTTGACCCAAAGATTGTAATGAATGAAAAGTGGATTGTCATCCAATTTTGATCATTGAGGACGACTTTTCCCAGAGTCTCGATGTGACCATTCTTTTAGGACCTAGCAAAAAAATTGCTACCGTTACAATGATATGGGCAAAAAATGCATCAATTTGGATGTTTTCGAGATAAAATCTGCTCGAAGTAGTAAGAAGGTTTCACACTGAATATCAATTTTCCTTTACTGTCTGTATAAAATGTGAGGCAATTATTTCAGAGATAACCTTTTATTGAAATTCCCATAAGGGGTAAAGTCATGGCTGATGATGTGCCCGATCTGGCATCACAGGTGGAGCAGAACAGGGGTATAATTAAAAAGATTCAGCTTTATATTCCTGGGTTTCGTGCTTATAGAACGGGGGATGACCTGCGAGTTGCAGACGCTTTGCTGAGGAAACAGGTTTCAGAGAATCTCAATATAGCAATGAACAATCTTCGTCTTGCTAGGACAACACTGGCGCAGCAGGGCGATTTTCAGGTTTTAAGTATAATAGGGAACTGCTTATCAGGTTTACAGCAGCTTGACGGTGAAATTTTACATTCTGCCCAGGGATATACAGGTATATCTCCAGCTGTAAGGATAGATGAGTCAAAACTTAAGGATCTTTATCAATATGACTTTAACTTTATCGAAACATCTGATGAAATTTGCAAACAGTCTGATCCATCTTTCCTTGGCACGGGAGACGTGAACTCTCTTGTGGAAAGGATTCAGAGTATGCAAAACTTAATCAATTCAACGAGGATCAACTGGGAGAAAAGACTGGAATCCGTCCAGAAAATACTAATCAGGTAGGAAGGGGGGTAACCATGATAGGAAAGAGATCTAAGGCTATACCCGAGAAGGGTGGCAGCGTTCTTGGGTCAATAACAATTGCCTGGGAGACCCAGTTCAAGGAAGGCAACGTGATGTGGAAGGTCCCCAGGCTGATCAGGCTCAATGATAATATTGTTGTTAGAGAGGATGAAACAGCCGTATTCTATCGGGATGGAAAAGTGCTCACATACTTTGACCAGCCCAACAGGTACGCGCTGACTGATTTCAATGCACCCGTTGTTCAGGGATTGCTGAAATTTTTCACAGGAGTCCAGCAGCAGGCCGAGGTTTACTACATACAGAGGAGATTTCTTGACGGTAAGTTCGGAAGTCCGGAGCCATATCAGTTTACAGATCCAACATTCGGGGTTGTGAGCCTTAAGGTCTATGGGGAATACAGATGGAGGATAGCAAATCCTGAGAATTTTATAAACCAGTTTGTTGGAACATTCAATCTGGAGACATCGGATCAGGTGGAGGGAAGGATGAGAGATCAAATGGTCATCCTTGTATACAATGCCCTTGGAATGATGAAGGACAAAGGTCTCAAGGTCACGGATATACCAGCAAACCTTCTCAATATAGAGCAGGTTGTTTTGGCCAATGCACCTGCTCAGTTTCAACAGTACGGTGTGGAAATAAACAAGATTTCTGGTCTGAATATCAGTCTTCCCGACGATGTTCAGCAAGCCGTTGATAAGAGATCAGAGATGTCAGTTCTTGGTGTTAATTACCTGCAGTTGCAAGCAGGTCAGGCAATGGTGGATGCTGCCAAGAATCCTACCGGAGTGGCTGGTGCTGGTGCCGGCATTGGTATCGGTCTCGGCGCTGGTGCTGGAATGGGATATGCAATGGGTGGGCAGATGATGGGGAACATGGGCGCAGGATTCCAGCAGCAGTCCAGGAGTTGCCCAAAATGTGGTTCTATTATACCGGCAAACGCTTCGTTTTGTCCCAATTGCGGCGCGCAGCTTCAGGCACAGCAATCAGCGTCCATGATTAAGTGTCCAAAATGTGGAACGGAATCCCCCGCAGGCACAAAGTTCTGTCCAAATTGCGGCACAAGTCTCGTGCAGCAGATGGTCAAGTGTGCCAGTTGTGGCCATGAATCTCCTGCAGGTACAAAATTCTGTCCAAATTGTGGGAAACCCTTGTGAGGTAAGTATATGTTTTGTGAAAAGTGCGGAGCCCAAATTCCAGATGATGCTGTATTTTGCCCGAAGTGTGGTTATAAGATTGCTCAGGGAAGCGGAAGCGGGTCCAAAGGTCAAAGTCAGGGGGATTCAAGGCCTGTTATTGCTGCTCCCCAGATACAGGAATTCAAGTGCCCCAGCTGTGGGGCACCTTTAAAACCTCAGCTTGGTGAAATGATCATTACGTGTGAATATTGTGGTGCAAGTGTGTCGCTTTTCAGTGAGGGATGGAAGAATATAGAGAAACACACAATGCTTCCTTTAAAAGTGCTCGATTCGCAATCCCTTCTCGACACACTTAAACTATACATGGACAGGGGACTTTTGCATAAGCATCTCGAGGAGGACTCAAAATGCGAGCAGACAAGTCTTGCATATGTTCCATACTGGATTGTTCCCGTTTCAGCAAGAACCAGTTACACGGCAATCAGTGCCGCCTCCGAGGTTGGTGAAATAGCAGGCAGTACACTTTTGATGGGTTTGATGGGAGGTGCTATGGGGGGAAGAGGTGGCCTTGGAATGGGACTCATGGGTGGTGCAATGGTTGGTGGAATGATGGCCGGAGGCATGGGTTCAGGAAATCTAAGGGCTTATACTTACGACCAGAATTATAATTATCCCGTTGTTGCGGTCAAGAGCCTTCTGAATTACCAGCCCAGGGATTATGTCTTTGATCTTGGCTCCAGAGTAATATTTGACATATCCAAGGTTACTGGGAATGTGAAGGCACTCAATGGCGATGTTGGCGAGGATTCAGCCAAGTATGAGGCAAAAACATATGTGGATCAGCTACAGAGCCAGAAGGTGCATGCGATGCATCATATGGTGCAGCAGATTAGCACGAAGGATGATGTTGGTGACCCTGAACTCCTCCATGTTCCGGTATGGTTTGCAAAATTTTCCCACAAGAAGGATCTTATTTCCCTGGTTATTGATGGAAGTAACGGCAAGATAATAAACAGTATTGGTCTAGAAAAAGAGTGACATCGTATCTTTTCTGTCCTGTGTTTTTATTCATAATTTTTAGTACTGCCTTAAGTTTTAGAGCATTACTTTTATGATTTTCTTTAGTGAACTGATAAGATATACATATGGACAAATTGCTAATTTAGGCAATTGCATCAAATTTCAATAGGAAAATATAAATTTTACACACACATAACGGTGAGAGCGGGTCCGTAGCTTAGCTAGGTAGAGCGATGGACTCTTAATCCATAGGTCGGGGGTTCAAACCCCTCCGGACCCGTCATTCCTTATTTGCACTTTTAACACTTTAAAGTCTATCTTGATAATACGAAATTTCAGAACTTTTTTAGTTTATCCCATTTCTGACTTTTAATAAACACATATCTCATTCAATCCGGAATAAATCTATTTTACAAAATGGAGAATGTCAATACGATCGAAGTATCAGTTTCGAGATTTGGTTAGAGATATTTCCCCATGTGATAACAAGCTATGATTATATAAAAAATAATATCGCTTCAAACAAGTAAATATATATTCCTTATACATTCCCAATAGAACTCGCATGGGTTCAGGAAATCTAAGGG
>JAMCUH010000016.1 GCA_023379435.1 Thermoplasmatota archaeon
CATATCTAAAAAAATTGATTATCCCTGATGATCTAAAAAAGAATTCAGGGGATGTTTTATATAGTCATTTCATATTTAAAATATAGAGGATTTTCATGAGTGAACGCGAAAAAATAACAATTGAAAATATTGTTGCTTCAACCTCATTGGCTGAACACCTGGACTTAAGCAGAATTGCACTTGCACTGGATGGTTCAGAGTATGAGCCGGAACAGTTTCCTGGCCTGATATACAGGCTCCATGAACCAAAGACCGCAGTGCTCATATTCAGAAGCGGGAAGGTTAACTGCACCGGGGCCAAGAACCTTGCCAATGTCAAGCTGACAATTGACACAATCATTGCAAAGCTAAAGAAGGCGGGAATAGAGGTTTATGATAATCCTGAAATCGTTGTCCAGAACATTGTTGCTGTATATGACCTGGAATCCGAACTGAACCTCACAGATATCGCCATGTCGCTTGGGCTTGAGAATGTGGAATATGAACCTGAGCAGTTCCCCGGGCTTGTTTACAGGGTTGAGGAGCCAAAGGTTGTTCTTCTTCTCTTCGGATCCGGAAAGGTTGTCTGTACCGGAGCAAAAGAGGAGAGTGAAATAGAACAGGCCGTCATAAAGGTGAAAAAGGAACTGCAGAAGGTTGGTCTCATATAGTCAAACCACTATCTCCCTGAGGAGTGAAGTGGCATATATGCCCTTGCCGAGACTGAATCGTAGCACGTTTTTCCCTGGAAAGGAAAGGTCAACAGGTTTGGCTGAAACGATCCTGAAGCTGCCGCTGGAGGAAAGGTATTTTTTGCCCTGAATCCTGAAATCTGATGTTTTTATTCCTTCCTTTTCCATTATATCCCTCAGGATTGAATCCATGGGTGAGTCACCAATCTCAGTCCTGAAACCTGGTATCTTTATCACCGGTCTCACAGCTCCGTCGGAGGACAGTTTGCTGATCTTCCGGATGTTGAATGCATCACATGAAAATGTTTTGTCACCCTGAGCATTGAAATATCTGTCCACAGGAACAATTTGATCACCCTGCATTACACTGTCCATGGATTCTGTCATTTCCATTCTTCTCGATAATGCAGTGTTGAATATGTAGGACTGGTAGGCATGGACAAAGAGTGTGGAAAGATTCCTGGGAAAAATGTCCATGGAATTCTCAAATCTGCCGCCATCCGCAAGGTGCTTGAGCAACATCCTTTCAAAAACCAGCCCCGGCGGGAATTCACGAAGAGACCTTTCCGGATCGTTGTGACGGAGAAAATCCAGCCTGTATTCCTCATGATCAACTGCGGGATCTGCTATGTATTCCCTGACAGCCGATTCAAAATCACCCCTTACGATATACTTCCCGACAATGTGTGTTATGGGTCGCATGCTGCCAAATCTCTGAAGGCCGAAAAAGTTTGGAAAACCACCGTTACGGTCAATCTCAGTGAGTATATCTCCCACACTGTCTGTGATATCGTAATCGCTGCTCAACCTTATGGTGAATGTATTCCCCATAAGATCACCAAGCCTCAGAGGATTCTCTGAACAAAATTTTTCCAGATACTCTACGTTATCCAGTACTGGAAGATCATGATACTCTCCATCCAGGCAAAAATACTGTGCGGTCACCGCAAACTTGTCCTTTGTTCCTGCGTAGCTTATCTTCCAGACTGGAATATGTAGGGAAGAAGCAAGGTCCATAAGAAACCTGTTTGTGTCCCGGTTTTTCAGCCTTACCCTGACATATGTATATCTTCCTTTATCTGTGCGTTTGATTGAAGATGGTATTTCTTCCACCTGAAAATCATCAGGTGTCTGTCTAAAACTGGCATTGATCCGCTTTTTATCAAGGGAGTGGCCATGGATGCCAACAATGGATTCTATTTCCTGAACTTCACGCATCGACCCTCTTCCTGGATTGTCATGTCCAACAAAGGAATTTCAAAAAACGGATACCTCGTGATAGAGGTTGTCCCTCTCCACAGGGATCATTCCGATCTGTCTTACTGCATCAATGATCAGATCCTTTTTAAGGTTACCCACGTCTTTTCCCGTTGCAGGGATCACCTTCTCATTGTAGATTGTTCCTCCCCAGTCATTGGCACCAAAAATGATCGCAAGCTGCCCCATCTCTATACCATTGGTAAGCCAGGATGTCTGTATCACCGGAAGATATTTGTTGAAAACTATCCTGGCAATGGCTATATTCCTGAGAACATCCTCGGAACTGCTCCTCTGCTTGACGTATCCCTCTCTCTCAAGTCTCGTGTTACCGGGTTCGAAGTTCCAGGGAGTGAATGAGAGAAACCCCCCATATTTCTTCTGGAGTTTCAGGATTGAGAGCAAATGATGAGCCTTGTTTATGCTTGCTTCCACATGGCCAAACATCATTGTTGCTGATGTTCTGATACCCATTGAATGCGCAGTTTCCATTATATCGAGCCATTCCTGGCCACTACCGCGTGGCCTGTTCAGGATCCGCCTAACATCGTCGTCAAATATTTCAGCGCCCGCTCCGGGTATTGTCTCCAGTCCGTTCTTCCTCAGCAGATCGAGAAGATCCCTCACGCTTATCCTTGCTTTTTTTGAAATGAATGATATTTCTGAAGTGGAAAGACCATGAATTCCGAGGCCTGGAAATTCATCCCTTATTCGTGAAAAGAGGTTCAGATAGTATTCGAGATCGAGTGAAGGATTGACACCTCCCTGGATAAGAAGCTGCTTTATGCCATAGGCATCGTAATATTTCCTTATCTCCGATACTACCTGATCTATGGTCATTGTGTAGGAATCGTTTTCCTTTCCAGTACGGTAGAAGGCACAAAAACTGCATCTGACATTGCAGATGTTTGTATAATTCATTATCATGTTGGATACAAAAGATACCTTGTTTCCCGAGATCTCACGTGCGATCGATCCTGCGATTCTGCCGAGCTGATTTATATCCGCATAATCGTACATGTAAACGATATCATCTTCACCAATTTCACGACCTGAACGTGCCTTTTCTCCGATTTCGTCCAGATCCTGATCCGTTTTTATCATTGTATAGAAATCAAAGATGACATAATAACGTTTTAGATTTTTCCCTTACTTATTTCCTGTTCTGTTATAAATGTAATCCAACGAGCAATGGTGATAAACAAAATTGAAAATATAATCAGCAATAACAGGGTAAAATATTACCATTCTATCATTGATATTTTTGTTAAGGAGATATCAGTAGGGAATGATTATTAATCATCCGGAAATACTCTCATATGGAAGCTGTCCATAGTTACGGGCTGAACTACTGGCTTGAGCAGAGAAGTTACAGAAACCTGGGCCAGAAAGAAGTTTTGGAAATAACTGAAACTCTTACGTTGCCTGAGATCATGATGATGGGTGATGCTCTCGCTTCCAGTGATGTTGGCGACCTCGTAACATATGCCGTTTCATACAATATAAATTATTCCAATTACTGTGCAGCCAGCTGTCCCATATGCGCCTTCTATGTCCCTGCTAAGGCAAAGGGCAAGATCAGCGGAGGCTATGAGCTTTCGGTTGAGGATATACACAGGGAAGCGCTGAAGGCAAGGGAGGCAGGCGCCACTGAAGTTCATGTTGTTGGCGGGTTCAATCCTTACCTTGACATCGAGTACTACGAGAATATTTTTAGAGAAATTAAGAGCGTGAATCCGCAGGCCACGCTCAAGGCCCTAACAATACCTGAATACGATTTCATAGCAAGAACAACCGGAAATTCTCTAAGGGAAACGGTGAGCAGATTCATGGAAGCTGGTGTCGATGCTCACACAGGCGGAGGAGCCGAGATATTTGATCCGGAGGTTAGAAAGCAGATAACAACACCTGAAAAGATATCAGGTGAAAAATGGCTTGAGGATGCAAAGGTCCTCCACTCTATGGGGTTGAGGGGGAACTCGACAATAACATACGGGCATGTGGAGGAAACCAGGCACATTGTTGACCATCTGACAAAACTCAGGGAAAACGAGATTGAACAGAGCGGCTTTCTTTCCATCATTCCCCTGAAGTTCTCGCTTAACAACACTCCCCTCCAGAAGATGAAGAAGGTTAAAATGGAAGCCTCGGCAGTAAGAGATATACTTGTCATTTCCCTTGCAAGGATAATTGCTGGATCTGTCATACCAAATATCAGTGTGTACTGGATATCTCTCGGAAAAAGCATAGCACAGATGGCTCTTAGGGCCGGCGGAAGTGACCTAGTTGGAACGGCATTCAGTGAAAAGGTCTTTGGAGCAACAGATAAGCACTATCAGGCAGATGTGGCCAGCCTTTCCAGCCTTGTAAGGCAGATAGGTAAAATACCTGCTCAGAGAGATACATTTTATAATATAAAATCTATGATCTGACATTACCTTTATGGTTCTCTTTCTTGTACAACAGGGCTTTTGCTTAAAGTAATAAGGGATTCCAGAAGCATCGAAAGTGAAAAATAGGCGTTTTGGCCGGTATTGGTCTCACAGATAAACTTTACTGGTGAATTATGCGCGGATACGGCTGGTCCTGTAACTACAGGTTATGATAATGTTGACACCTACCTTTTTCAAGAGATGTAAATTCCATTTATGCAGAAGATCAATCTTTGGGCGTTCCAAACACTGCATTGCAGAATGATTATATCCATGGCGGTTTTGCAGGAGTTGCTACTAATGGTTGGGGACAGCTTGTATTCATAATGGGTAAAGAATGGGTAAGTGCACCTTATCCAATAAATATAAGTGGTCTTATGCTTTCCGCCTTCCTAAGGTTAGGCATGATTCTCTGGATGGACACGGGCGAAATTTCGTTTGGATTGGACTGTGTTGGTCAGGGAAAACCATAGGTGAGTTTAGGGTGAACATTCTCTTCATTCTATATTTTATAATAATGATGGCTTTGGCATTGTCATCAATCATCGTCCTATTGTTATCTGTGCGCCTCAAGGGAGGTGACAGCAGGAGAGCCAGAAGTTTACAGATATTCAGGACATCTGAGTATATCACAATCGTAACTGGGGCCATGGCAATTCTGTATGAATATCTCTCTTTGGAAACTAACATATTCAGTCAGGTGGAGGTTTGGTATGGTGTGTTATTTATAATT
>JAMCUH010000017.1 GCA_023379435.1 Thermoplasmatota archaeon
GGTTTTCTTTTTTATAATATAAATATCAAAAAAGGCAAGCCCCATAATGTTTAATTCATGAAAGGTTAAAACATAGACAATGGAAATGAATAAAAGAAACTGCATTTCGCTGTGTATATTCTTCAGCTACCGCGAAATAAAAACAATGTGTTTGGTGAAGTAACCAAAGAAAAAAATAGGCAAAAAATGAATTAAGAGAACGGAGGATATACACACAAAATCTACTGGGTTGAACCACATACTTTGTAAATCACTGAGAAATGCTGAAAAAATTTACAGGTAAAAATTAAAGAAATTGAAATAAAAATTCTGAAACAGCTCACTGTTCAGGTAATTGAACAAGCTCACTGTGAACTTCAAACTTAACTTTGGAACCAACAAGAACGCCGCCTGTCTCCATGATAGAGTTCCACTTGAGACCAAAATCTTCCCTGATGAGTTCACCGTAAGCGCTCACACCGATCCTCATATTGCCGTACGGATCCTTTATTTTTCCCTCATGTTCAACCTTTACAGTTATCTCCTTTGTGACGTTCCTGATGGTAAGATTTCCAGTGACACTGTATTCGTTGTCGCCTTCCTTTTTTATCTCCTTTGAAACAAACGTCATGAATGGGTAGTTTTTTACAGAGAAGAAATCATCAGATCTGAGGTGATTGTTCCTGTTTTCGTCAAAAGTTTCAACACTGTTAAGGTCAATCTTCACAGTGACATCTCCTCCTTCAAAATTATCCCCGTTTCCACTGTATTCCACTTCCACCTTCGTAAATCTTCCCTTGACAGTGGCTATCATCATGTGTCTCACACTGAACTCTGCCACGCTATGCACAACATCTGATTTATATTGCTCTGATTTCAGCATTTTTCATCACTTTACTTTTGTTATCTGATATCACAAATACACTTAAATACTTAATGTGTCTATACTGCCGTGGAGTGGCGCCAATGACTCATGAAATTGAATCGGTTAGTGTCGTTGAGAAGGTGAAGTGCCCCATAGTTGAGGCCATTAAGACCATTGGCGGTCAGTGGAACATGGTTGTTGTCAGATACCTCTCTGAAAGGCCAATGGGTTTTAATGAAATTTTAAGGGAATCAGGAAGCATGAATTCTAAGACACTCTCAAGGGTTTTAAAGATACTTCAGCAAAGGGGGCTGATCAAGAGAGAGATCATATCAACTCAGCCATTTCAGGTGAGATATTCACTCACTGAGAAAGGTGAAGCACTGAAACCAGTCATGGATAGCCTTGGCGACTGGGGAAAACGCTGGGTAATTGATAAGAGTATGCAATAAAATACTTTAGGAACTTAAGAATGCATATTCATTGATTTCTCTTGCAATTTATTTTGTTACTGTTGCAGTATCAATTTTTGCAATAATGAATCCAATTGGTGCAGTGCCAACACTTATGGTGCTCACGGAGAATTTTAAGCATGAGGAGAGAATGAAGGTGATCAGAAAGAGCATCCTTGTTGCTGGCGGTATGATCATTGGTTTCATGCTCATCGGTGTCTATATATTTTCTGTGCTTGGTATAAATATTTCTGACTTCAAGGTGGCTGGTGGCGTTCTTCTGTTCAAAGTGGCCTTCGATATGCTTCAGGGAAAAACATCCAACACCAAGCTCACCCAGCAGGAAGAACAGGAATCCGTCGATAGGGAAGCGGTAGGTATAGTCCCGATAGGCACTCCTCTTCTTGCTGGCCCGGGAACCATAACAACATCCATTATCTACTTCAACTCAGGTTCAACAACGATTCCAGAGAAATTAATCGTTTTTGGTGCAGTAGTTGTGGTGTTGATCGCATCATACATTGTCCTTAGCCTCTCGACGATTCTCTTTAAGAAGATGGGTAAAACAGGATCCCTACTCATATCACGAATCATGGGGCTCTTGCTTGCATCAATTGCAGTTGAATTCATATCCACAGGAATAATATCCATTGTGAAATAACCCTGAGGTACAATGAGTTCTATCTCATGGTACTAAAACTATCCAGGGTAAGGTGCCATCTCCAAGTTTAAGTTTAAAAAGGATCGAGGTGATGAGTAAATGGCAGATGAAATGAAAGATTCCATGGTTATCAAAGTCAGTCATCAACTTAAAGAGGTAATTGAGCAGGTGGCCGCAGCTGCCCAGGTATCAGAGTATGCAGTTATTGAAACCGTCCTGAGTTCCCTGATTGAATCAGTGAGTTTGATAAACGAGGGAATGAGTAAAAGGGAGTTAATAATGCAGATCCTGAAAAAGGATGGCGAGCTATCATGGTTGCGGTACAGAAACAATGAACTCCAGTCAGATAATCGGTACAGAAACAATGAACTCCAGTCAGATAATGAGAAACTTCTAATCAAGCTGAATGGATGCAGTTCAATGCTAAAGATATGTGAACGGTCAATTAATCGAAAGGTGCAATCCTCTGAGATGACATTCAATGGTGATTCCGGTCATTTTTCCCCGCAGGAGCAGGCCAAAATGGAGAAAAAGTACCTGAAAAAATAGTAAATTTCAACATTTGTCTATAAACAAAATTATTTTCGTTGGGATCTTAATGGTCTTGTTTCACTAATGAGACAATTTCTGCAGTTCTAATCTCTTCAACCTGCAGAAATGTTTTTTACAATTATGGAAGGATGCCTACTATCTATATGACACCTAATGAAATGTAAGGCATTCTTATCAGCATTTTTTAACGATCAATTTTGCAAAAGCATTCCTGTTCACACTTACATAATGGCAAATATTATTTAGAAGTGTGATCTTCCGCTTTGATTGATATGCAGGAACTTATATGCAATATAGAGTTCGAACAGTCCGGTAATGAGTTCCTAGGCCGTTTGAGAACGGAAATGGGAGGTACAAGAGAGTTCACCGGCATAACCTTTGAGGAGGTTCTGAATCAGATTGTGGTTGAACTCGAGGAGGAGTTCCTTTAATCGCTGCATTAAATAAAACAATAATTGTACCAAAAAAAAGTTATAAGGATCATGGATCGATTAATGGAATGAAAGGATTCTTTGTCTTGTTCGCAGTTGCCATATTGCTATTCGTTCCATCGGGTTTTGGCTCTCATTTTGGAGCTAATATAAGAGCAGGAAATTATCCGACCCTTACTGTTACGAATAGTGATAACGTAACAATGAACCTTTCACTATATGCAGTTGCTATTTCATCTCCGTACCTTCCAGTATATTTTGTAAACATTCTTTCCACTGATACGTGGAACGTTTCAAGGACTTCGAACGATGGAGTATCGTACTTTGCAGATATTTCTCTTATTCCGAGTATGAACCTTCCGAACTTCTCTTATCCGTTTAATGATTCATTTCTCTCACCCGTCAAACTCATGAATGTTACCTTGAGGATGTATGTGAACCTAACAAAGTTCAGCGGTGAGCTACCATCTGTGTACATATACAACAAGACAAGCCCTGCAAACAATTACACCCTAACAGACATAGACAACCACACTCTTGAGATAACGGTCACAATAATTGAGAGTCATAATTTCCGTATGCCTTTGAACGTTCTGCTATTCCAGAAAGCGAGTGGAATTTCCAGAAGAAATGTGCAAATACCGTACCTGGGTTTTAATGCCTCAAACATGAAGAATCAACACAGTAAGTGGGGAGGAATAGCATTCAGTACGGATCATTTGCTTACCAATTCCACCGACCTTTACTGGTGGTACAACAATTATACCATAAATGGTGTTAACGAGACGTTGAACTCCTTTGTTCTTCTTCACGGATCACCATATGTCGTTTTCGTTTTTACTGACAGGACGGGTTCCGCATTCAAAATAGTTCAGGACCCTTTCCTTACTGTACCATCATCTGACTTCTCCAAGGTACCTATAATATCACAGCCTCTCCAGGAAATATACCACTATATTTTGGACAACAGCATTTACTCGGTGGCAGGTGTTATTGTTGGCCTTTCCTTAATAATGGTAACATATGTTTCCTACCGCAGAAGGAAAATATAATCACTTCAATAGAGAGAACAGGTTTAGGGCCAGCGTATCCAGGAATGATTCCCTGAATCTCTTCAGCACGTTTTTTATGTAATCGACGTCGGTGAGGGAGAATGTTGCCTGATCACCTGTACCTGTTTTTTTCACAATGCCGTCTTTGACAAGCAGGTTCATCCTGTCCAGAAATTTCCTGTTTCCCTTCTTTCCCATCAGATCAGCTTCACGTATATCACCGCGGAGAAGCTTGCTGATCAAGTAGAGAGAATCCCTGTTCCTGAGATGGAAAAGTAGGTTTCTTTCCATAACTGTTCCAGATTCATTTGAAAAATACCTGGTAATCTTACCGTCTACCTTCCTTACCAGTATGCCATCCCTTTCCAACTGGTAGAGATGATACTGAAGTTGCCCGTTTGCACACAACGTTCTCCTCTGGATTTCTCTGAAATGCAACCCTGGATTCTCTTCCACAGTTTTTAGAATCATTGATCTTGTATCCAGATGTTCAGGCAACTGACCTATCTCCTCTGCATTGTGCCAGTGTAGAAGATTAGCAGGAGAACAAACTCTGAGAGAATGTAAAGTGCCAGAATATACGAGTTAATGTTCCTTATAACAAAAATTGAGAGTATGGATGCAACACTGTCAGCCAGAATGACAATGAAACCACCAAGGATAAAATAAAAGAGAGAGACCCTGAACTTCCTGATGGCTCTCAATATTACAATCAGAAGAAATACTGATAAGACAAGATTCACTGCCGAAAAAAACGATATGATGAATGACACGATTGATTATACTCCAAGGATTAAAAGTATTTTCGTGATGACATCGAAAAGATGATCATGACTCCTTGATATTGACAGAAAATCCCAGCCTTGTGAGTTCGCTCTTTAGATCTTTTATAGCTTTTCTGTTTCCAGTTACACTGGTAACCTCCATCAGCCTTCCGTTTTTCTGGGCGGAAAATGCGCACTCTATCCTTCCTGATGAGATGAAGTAATGCATACCCCTCCCCCTGGTCTCGTTCCTGAATATCTTCTCATATGCCCTGTAAAGAAGATCTTTCGGTGATATTATTCTTCTGACATCTCCATGATTTGCCTTACCCAGCTCAGCCGCAGTTTCAGGAAGACAGTAGACAACGGACCTGAGATCAGAAAAAGCAACCTTGGAGAGTTTCCCCTGGGAAAGGAGATCTTCCAGATACCTGGCAACATTGGTGTCCTGGAATCCTATAATCCTGGAAAAGAGGTCAGTATTTACGTATCCTATTTCAGCTGCAGATGCCATTATTAAACGCTCGTAAGCCTCCTCCTTTCTGTATTTCTCTCCGACAAAAACGTATTTTCCCTCGAATTCCTTTGCTATGTAACATCTACTGAACAGTTCCTTGACAATTGCTCTGACCGTGATCTTAAGACCTCCCACCCTCCTGTGAATGTCCTCATCTGAAGCTTTCCCGAGTTCTATTATGATCTTCAGTACTTTCTGCGACTCCTGACTGAGGGGCTCACCTTCCCTGAGCGTTCTGTAAAGGGAGATGACATCCTGCGTGGCGTAGCTGTTGACACCAAATGGCCCGTTGAATTGAAGAATCAATCTGCTCTCAACGTAGTTCCTGAATTGCACACCCGTCATCCCGAGATATGCAATCTCAAAATCAGACCTTACGCCGAATATCTGTTTACCTAGCAAACTGTAGATTCCACCCTTACGGTCTATACTGGAGTTTCTGGATATTGCGTGGAACAGAAATTCCTTTATGGATTCCCCTGTCACGAAGATTGAGCCAATGGAATATAGCTTTCCAGAATGCCTGAAACCGCTACCCGGAAGTATTGAAGCGAGAACATTGGGGGGGTCTTCTATTACAACCGACCCATAGTGCCCGGCATATGCCTCCTTTAGATGTAAAACAAGATCATGTGCGGCAGATTCGTTTTCAAACCTGATAGAAGATATCCAGAGAAGGTCGCCGGTGCGATCTATATTCATTACAGCTGAGTCCTTTCCATTATGAATGTACATGGAGTTATATTCAGAAAATGAGTAGTTACCGTAATAAATCTCAAGCGGATCGCCTTTCCTGATGATTATGTCCCTCTGCTGGTCCTCGATGAAATCACCAAACAGCGTTCTTCCGGAGACAATGGATTTTCTTGCACCACAGGTATCAGGCAGATTATGGACATAAAACCAGAAATTCCTTGAGATCTCTTCTGCGGAAAAAGGTCCGTACTTATCAAGGAGGATCCTGAAAGCATCGCACCTATCCATGGGCTGGGCATCTGGCATAAAGGATCTGAACAAACCGTATTCGTCCCTGTATATCATAACCTGATATTCCATCGCGGTAAGAACCTTTTTCAGGTAGGATTTTTCCATCCCGCTTCTCTGGGCAATCTCCTTTTCGTTTCCGTAACCCTGCTCAATGATATGGAGGATCTTCTTCATATCATCCGTTGGGTTCTCATATCTGAGTGATCTTAGCGCCTCTGCTAGCCATACAGCCATATAGGTGTCCTTGTGCTTGACTATCTTTCCGAATATTACTTTTCCTTCCCTCTGAAGCTTTAAGAGCTCCTCACTGGAAAATCCATGGTATCTGGACATGACGCTCCAGGGATCAACAAAATATCCGTATTTGAGGAAGTACTCTTCAATGTTGTTCACCGGTACTGCGAGCCTGGCAATCCTACCCTGAAGTATATCCACGGGAGAGAACTCTGCCAGTTCCTTCAGGTCATCGTTCAATATGTACTGTTTAGCATATACCGGGGAAACGTAATCATATGCCACCTCCCCTGATTCGCTCATTCTGTTGAGTACCTCAGCAAGAGATTCCTCATCCACCGGTATCCTTATGAGTATTTCGTCCCTTGTCATTGGCCCCATGGATGATAGCACAAGTCTCACAGCCTTGACAAGTGCATCTTTGAATTCCATTTCTCTGAACGGAAGTTCATCTCTTGTGTAAACAATGTTATTATCCACATATTTTCTTCTCACCATGTATGATGATTCAAGCCTTACCAGCGACTCCTTGAGTTCGCTATCGCTGAGGTTTGACCTGGATCTTAGATGCGCGAATGATATGGAATCACAGAACTCGAGAACTCTCCTGTCATTTTCGTATAGTGTGAGGTCCTTTCTGAAAAGTGTTCTCACAATATCTCTGTAATCCCTGTGGACCCATTCTGTATTCCTCACGTGCGATGAAACAATGACATCACTCTGGATCAGGGATTCAATGTCACTTGAGATATCGTAGGTTGCGTAATCTCTCGGTCCGTTGAATCGTGCCCTGAAAGGATCAATATACAGGAAGTGTTTGGCAAATCTTTCAATGTCATCCTTTCCCCTAATAGTGCCAGCCTTGGACCTGTAGAACTGCTCAACTGTCCTGACATTGTCAACAAGAAATCTTACCGTCCTGTCACCATATATTTTGTCGAGAATCTTTCCCTGAAGCTCCCTGAGAAGCTTTGCCCTATCCTCCATTAAAACAATGTCTGAAACACCAGCAAGTATCATTCCATAGGAGAAGGGAGAGGATTCAGGCCTAAAGTCTATGATCGTATATCTTCCGGCATCAATGACATCCCTGACATAATTCAATGCACGCGGGACATCCATCATATCCTCCATGATCTCTCTGTATGTCTCTATCATCACCGGAAAGTCCTTTGTCTCCTCGAGCGCCCTTAGAACCTTATCGCTCCTGAGCTGCTGCCTCGTAACTGACATGTCATAGCCCTTGTATCTGCGCAGTACCATTAGAGACCTGGTAGCACAGTGCCTGAACCGCTGTTTGAAAGCCTCAGTGTTAACAACAGATCGCTCCACAGTGTCAACGAAATTACCTGAATTTATCAGCCTTATCTGTTCGCTGATGGGTATCCTCACCGGTGAAGTAATGATGAAACCATCATCAGTGACCGTTATCCTCGAGTTGACAGAATACCTGTTGGCAAGTGCCTGTGCATATGCCCTTGACAGAGCATCGTTCACTCTCCTTCCCAGAGGAACATGAAAGATTGTGCTGTAAAGGTTCTGGGAATCAATGTAACCTTCCACCAGAAGCATATTATCAGTGGGCATTCCGAACTTCATCTGTCCTTTCAGATATGATATAATGCTGTTGGCGCCAAAATCATCCAAATGGTAGTCCTTCATCAGCCAGTCGGTTATATCAATGCCTGCCTTAATCCTGGCAGAAGCTTCTTCCCTGAACCTTCCAATTAATCTTCCAAGGTCATAGCTCCTTGGAAGCATTTCTCCAGTCCATGAAGGAACGGTAGGTCTCATGCCCTGTCCGTCTTTAACCATTACCTTGTTCTTTGAGGTTCGGAGATACATGTAGGTCCTGGCGCCAAGGACAAATATATCGCCGGATTTTAGCCGTTCAACAAACTTGTCGCTGAGCTTCCCAATGTTTTTTCCTCTTTCGTTAATCACCTGATAGTCTGCGTCCTCTGGAATAGTACCAACATTCATGAAATAAATCATTCTGGACGATCTTTTTTTACCGAAGACGCCCTCATCACGGTCAAACCATATTTTTGAATATATGGCATTCTCCTCGACAGTTCCGGCCAGATAGTTGAGTACAGAGATAAAATCCTCTTCCTTGAGTGTGTGATATGAGTATGACTTCCTTATGAGAGAAAGGGCATCTTTCACCGACCAGGAATGCTCAAGGGACATTCCAACAATTACCTGTGCCAGGACATCTAGGGCATTGGTTGGCACAACCACCTTATCTATTTCGCGATCGTAGGCTGCCTTCGTAAGCACCGCGCATTCCACAAGGTCATCAAGATCGAACACAACAAACCTTCCCTTGGATATGTCGTTTATTCCATGACCGGCCCTTCCAGTCCTCTGAAGGGCCTTTGAAACAGATTTCGGTGTTCCTATTTGTACAACAAGATCAATGTATCCTATGTCTATTCCAAGTTCAAGGGACGTTGATGTTATGACGCACTTCAGTTCGCCATCCTTAAGCTTCTGTTCAACGTCCAGTCTTGTTTCTTTTCCAAGGGAGGAATGGTGTGCCTCAATACTCTCTATTCCCCTTGCCTTGAGCCTCATGGCAACGTGCTCTGTTCCGCTCCTTGTATTTGTAAAAATGAGAGTTGTACGGTGTTTTGATATGAGGTCTGTAAGAACATCATACATCTTTTCATTGGCAACCTCATAGCTTGTCATGGTAAGGTCATGCACGGGCGTGATTGTTTTCAGATCAAGGAATTTTTTTGTATCAACGTCAATTATCTTGCACTGCCTCGGTTTTTCCCCATCATATCCGCAAAGAAAGTGACCAATGGTTTCCAGTGGTGCCTGTGTTGCTGATAACCCTATCCTGATAAAGTTAGGAACGACATCACTTAGCCTCTCAAGGTTAAGTGAAAGAAGTGAGCCCCTCTTGTTGCTGGAGATCTCGTGAATTTCATCAACTATGACATACTTAACGCTTTTCAATGATTCCTTGAATTTAGGTGCAGAAAGTGAAAGGGAAAACGATTCAGGTGTTGTTATGAGTATATGGGGCGGCTTCCTGAGCATCTTCTGCCTTTCGTTTTGTGGTGTGTCACCTGATCTCACTGCCACCCTGATCTCTTTCAGAACCAGACCATCCTGTCGTGATAACGTATAAATGCCCTCGAGAGGCTGTTTCAGGTTCTTGTTGATGTCGTTGGCCAGGGCCTTGAGAGGACTGATGTACAAACAGTATATCTTATCCTCAAGCTCACCATTTCTCGCCTTTATGAATAATTCATTTATTATGGCCAGGAAGCCTGAAAGCGTCTTTCCGGTCCCGGTTGGACTTGATACTAATACATTCTCACCTGAATGAATGAGCGGTATGGCTCTGCTCTGTGCTTCTGTTAGACCGGAATAGGAATTGTTGAACCATTTTGCCACCAGGGGATCAAGAAATGTAAGTTCATCCTCTACATGAAAGTTCTTTTGTGTTTCCATGGCGGTTCAATCCTAGCTACAGCATAGAATCGTATATAACCATTTTCAAAACTATTTTGGATAATTTTTCTTGTCATGGCCGTGAGAGGAAAGAATGAAGCTTGCCCTGGCAAGGTTTCTGGCAATCATCTCAAGATCATGGTTTCCAGACACGGAACTTCCAAGAACCTCCTGATAGAATTCGATGCATCTATCGTAATCAGGATAATTCACTGGTTTCGGTATTCCATCTTTACCCCCGAGGGCGAACGAGTATTTTATGGGGTCTTTGAAAGATGGTTCCTCTCCATATACAATCTCTGCCAGGTAGGATAGTGCCCTGATTGTAGTCTTTCCAACGCCCTTTAATTCAAAAAGCTCATGGAAGTCACTGGGCTGATACTCATAGATTTCGCGAAGTTTAGACCAGTTTACACCAATATCAAGGTTCAGGATCTTCTCATTACCACTGGAGTACAGAGTTTTCTGTTTACCCATAACAAATGAATCCTGATCTATTTTATCTTTTGCAAGATCCAGAATGGCACTGCGATGCTTTCTGCTTCTTATGGTTGAGAGGTCCCTGACCCTTGGCAAAATGTCCAGATCTGCTATCCCATTTCTTGCATCATCAATTGGGTCGGCATCAGTGTCGGTCCAGTGGTATCTCCTGGCATTTCTTGATTCACTGCATATTCCCTGCTGAATCAATGAGAATTCATTGTGTGAATCTATTGCTATGAATTGAAGGTAGAGATCATAACCATCCTGAAGAAGGTTGTTATCCACCCTGGCAATGGTCCTCGCCTTCTTCCTTACAAATTCGGCATTCCTGTTGGAGAGAAATCCCATTTTTTCCAAAGAATCAAGCTCGTTTCCAGTTTCAGACATGACCTTCCCCTTTCCCCCAACAATCTTCAGATCAGCGTCTTTTTGGGAAAAGTAATCCTTTAGAGCATACATCGTTGTTGTAGTGGTCCCGCTCGAATTCCAGTCAAATCCTATGGCAAGTGAAAGTGAATGAAACCAGAATGGATCAGCCAATCTTTCCAGGTAGTCTCTGGTGCCGTACTTTTCCAAAATCAGTTCGGATAGAATGCCACCAAGCCTAACCATCCTCTTGTAAAGGAATTCCGGTGGATGGCCGTAATGCAGAGGAAGTATTGAAACCCCTGTTCTTTTCAATGCATGATGATCAGTGGCAGGTTTAAAACTTTTGGCAATAAATTTGTCAAATTCATACAGATCCAAAAGAATAAAATTGATATTTCTCTCAAGCTGCAGAATTTTTTTGAAAATTTTCCATTCAAGCTGTTGGTGTTAGCTCAGCCTTTGGGAATTATTTAATAGAGTAATTCCCTACTCTTCCCTATGCCAAAGGAATACCTTGTTACCGGCGGAGCCGGATTCATTGGAAGTAATCTTGTGGAAAGACTGTCAAAGGAAGGAAAGGTAACGATCATTGATAACCTGCATACAGGATCAGAAAAGAATCTTGAAGGTGCAAGGAAGGAAGTAGTTTTTGTTAAGGGCGATTCAGAGAACCTTGAAAGTGTCAGCGTCAGACCATCTGTCATCTACCATCTCGGGATATATTCAGCTTCTCCTATGTACAGGGAGAATCCTAAACTTGTTGGAAAAGTTATAAACGGCATGATATCTGTTCTTGAACTTGCCAGAAAGAATGATTCAAATGTCGTTTTCGCATCCACATCTTCCATATACAATGG
Organism: Thermoplasmatota archaeon; assembly: GCA_023379435.1. Classification (GTDB taxonomy): domain Archaea; phylum Thermoplasmatota; class Thermoplasmata; order Thermoplasmatales; family Thermoplasmataceae; genus WAQW01. Next base: position 11,675 of record JAMCUH010000017.1, read on the forward strand.
AGTGAAGCCACCACACAGGGAGGATATTATTCCATCTGTTACTGATTTTTACACCGAGGCAAGAATAGGAGCAGAGAGAATTTCGGAGCTTTACAACAAGCTCTATGGCATCAACGTTCAGGCCATGAGGTTTTTCTCCGTATATGGGTATCATGAGGATGAGAAAGGGGGATATGCAAACCTTGCAACGCAGTTCTTCAAGGAAATGAAAGAAAATAGGCAACCAGTCATATATGGTGATGGAAAGCAGAGGAGGGATTTTGTTTTTGTTGATGACGTCGTTGAAGCTCTTATCCTCGCATCATCTGTGAAGGGATTTAATGTTTTCAATGTTGGTTTCGGTAAAAATTATTCTCTCCTAGAACTTGTGGAGAAAATCAACGGTCTGCTTGGAAAAGACATTAAGCCCAAATTTATAGAAATGCCTGTAAAGAACTACGTAATGGAGACACTTGCAGATACAACAAAGAGCCAGAAAGTTTTGGGCTTCCGTGCAAAGATCAGCCTTGATGAAGGTCTGAGGAGAATTAAAGAATACTACGATGCAAGATGACCTCAAGTTCGATGTTCATGGCAAGAACACCCCTGCGCATAACATTTGTTGGAGGCGGCACAGATATTCCGGATTACTACAGGAATTACGGTCACGGAATGTGCGTTTCTGCGGCCATTAACAAATACATATACGTAATGGTCAATAAGAAATTCGACGAAAAGATAAGGGTTAGCTATTCCAGGACAGAGATCGTTGATAAGGTTGAGGAGATAGAACATCCCACCGTAAGGGAAGCGCTCAAACTTCTTGATATAAAAGGCGGTATTGAGATCGTAAGCATCTCTGATATACCCTCATCTGGTACCGGTCTAGGATCCAGCAGCACATTTCTAGTCAGCCTTCTTAACGCTCTTCATGCTTACATAGGCGAGCATGCGTCAGCGAAGACACTTGCCGAGGAGGCTGTAAAAATAGAGAGGTATATCCTCAAGGAACCTGGTGGTAAACAGGATCAGTATATAGCGGCATACGGTGGTTTCAGGTCTCTCAGATTCCACAGCAACGAAGGCGTTACTGTAACTCCAATAATTGCGAAAAATGGAAACCACAAGGAGTTTCAGGAGTCCCTCATGCTCCTCTATACAGGAAGATCAAGGAGATCAGCAGACATACACCGTCGACAGGCCATGGGAGTGTCAGAAAATGTGGATAAATACAAGAGGATGGTGGAGATCGCTGAATCTTTCCCTAGATATGCAGGATCCGGTAATCTGGAGATGTGTGCAAAACTGATGGATGAAAACTGGAGGCTTAAGACAAAGCTTGCTGATGGTATCTCCGATCCATGGATAGATGAGCATTATGAAAGGGCACTGAGAGCCGGTGCATTGGGCGGAAAGCTACTTGGTGCCGGAGGCGGCGGTTTTATATTGCTCGTGGTACCAAAGGAGAAAAGGGAGGAAGTGAAAGGTGCAATGAGCGATCTCAGGGAGGAGAAATTTTCCATAGACTTCATGGGATCAAATATTATTTATGTTGGCGAATAACTATACCGTAGAGGTTGATAAAAATGGATTATATGGATCAGTATATTGAAGAGGGGGTGAGGGCGAGGAAAGCCATTTCCACAGGAATTGTGAGGGAGTTTGCAGGGTTGATGCTGGAAAGATTGTCAAAGAATGGTCTTCTTATCACCTTTGGCAATGGTGGTTCTGCTGCTGATGCACAGCATTTCGCAGCTGAACTTAACGGACACTTTCTGAAGGAGAGAAAGGCGTTTCCTGCCATCGCACTCTCAACCAACACATCAACACTCACAGCAATAGGCAATGACTACAGCTTTGATGCGGTATTCGAACGTCAGGTGGAAGCTTTCGTAACAAAGAAAGACATGGTGGTTGGCATAAGCACTTCCGGCAATTCCAGAAATGTTGTTTCAGCCGTTAGAAAAGCAAGAAAAATAGGTGCACTGACATTTTCAATGACCGGCGGAAATGGAGGATTGCTGAAAGATGTCTCCGAAAAGTGCTTCATTGCTGGAAGTGACAAGACGCCCATAATACAGGAAACTCACATCACGTTTATCCATATGGTTTGTGCCGAGTTTGATTTGCTTCTTGAAAAATCACAAAAAATAGAGCAATAATTGTATCCTGTAAATATGGATCTGGGGAAGATTATTTAGCACAATGCCATATCTTTTCCCATGAGTGAATGGTTTGAGGATGATAGTCCCTGGTATCCTTCGAAATTTGGTTCTGACGACATTCTTGGCACATTGAATTATCTGAGTCCGGATAAAATTATATCTGCAGTGAAACTTGTCAGGCATGGTCTTGTTATAAGACTTTCACACGAGATATACAACGGAATGCCGGGAAGAGACACACATGGCCCATTCTATTATCTGCATTCGCAGAGGGCATACGATGTAAGGCCACCCTTAAGGCAGGCAACAAGAAACAAGTTTGGTGGCGCTCTATGCAGGATAGAGACATCCGATCACATGGCTACGCACCTTGATTCTCTGAATCACATATCATTCGATGGTAAATTTTATAATGGCATCGACTCGTATGAAAACAGTACAGTATACGGATCATTGAAACTTGGTATTGAATCTGTCCCGCCGATCGTCACCAGGGGAATAGTTGTTGCTCTATTTTTTGTGATTGGTGGCGCATTATGCAGGATAGAGACATCCGATCACATGGCTACGCACCTTGATTCTCTTAATCACATATCATTCGATGGTAAATTTTATAATGGCATCGACTCGTATGAAAACAGTACAGTATACGGATCTTTGAAACTTGGTATTGAATCAGTCCCGCCGATCGTCACCAGGGGAATAGTTGTTGATTGCACGGACTCCGGTAAAATAATGGAACCGGGTGAACCCATCGCTGTGGAAAGGGTTGAGAAATTCCTGGATGAAAATGAACTGAAAGTGAGGGAGGGTGACGCTGTATTTTTCCACACTGGTGTTTCTTCATTCTGGAACAATCCTCAGAAATATAACACATACTACGACAGATCCCCCGGGATTGGAATGGAACTTGCAAAATGGATCTCGGATCGCGGTGTATCCGTTACCGGATCAGATACGCCTGCCACAGAGGTTTCTCCTCCTGAAATTGATGGAACAAGGTTGCCTGTTCACCAGTATCTCATAACAAAGTCTGGTATTAGGCTCATAGATAACATCAACACACAGGAGGCAGCATCAAAGAAAGTGTACCAGTTTCTATTTGTATGCGCTCCGCTCAGGATCAGGGGAGCAACAGCATCTCCTGTGGTGCCGCTTGCAATATACTGACGTCACAATGGAAAAAAAGCTTTAGCTAATTCCGTTACAGTGATATGAACAAGGATCTTGGAAAGAAACTGATTTCCCTTGTGGCCTTATCCAGGAAGGGGAAGGAAAGCCTTGAATTGGGAGATTTCTTGAATTGGGAGATTTTGTCAAGGAACTTGCCTTCAAACGAAAGCTCCTTCCTGCAGAAGAGATTGAAAAATTCGTTAACAAATCTGTTGAAAACAAGCTTTTGATTCAGGAAGGGGACAAATACAAGTCAAATTTTGTTGTCACGGAATATACCATTCCACTGGATTTCACTGTTGACCTCCAGGATCTGTACAGTGACAGGGAGAGAGATTTCCTGGACAGGGTCCTGGAAACCATAACCTCCAAAGGAAAAATAAAGGCTGAAGATGCATTGAAACGGGCCAAGGACCTGACCAGTTATTTGAGATATATTGACTTCAATATAGCCATTCTTGCAGTTGCCACAGAGGAGGGAATAAACGTGAAGGAGTACTTGGATGAAGTATAGATCTAGTCCCTGTTCATCCTTTCAGCGATTTCAATTGCCTCCGTAACTCTCTCCATATCCATTGCCAGATCGGAGGCAATATCATACATGAAGGAAACTGACTTTCTGAATTCCTTCCTTTCCTTCTTATTCTTGATCTTAGAGCAGATAGAATCAATCTTGTCAATCATTTCCTTTGAGAGTTTATAAGCGCCCTCGATCTCGCCCCTGTCCTTCATTATGGATATGATACCGTATTCAGCAGTGAAGAATATTTCATAGTCTTCACTTTTTTCGGAAGCTTCAGAAATATCCCTGTAAAGAGCCAGGGCCTCATTCATTCTCTTTTTTGATGACGAAAGAATGTCAGCCAGTGTTAGCTTGATCTCATTCTGCATAATCATGTCATCCCCAGCTTCCTTCATGGATTCTTTTATGTACTCCTCGGCTGATTTTATATTGTTCGAATCCTGCATAATGTAGGCAAGATTCATGAGATCACCAATCACTGACTCCCTGTCATTGAGGGAACGGTGCATCTCCAGTGCTTTCTTTCCGTGAAGAAGAGACTCGTCACTCCTCCTTCTGTCCATGTCATGATAGGATCTGGACAGTTTGTAATGTAGATCTGCCATCACATGGGAGTCTCCACCAATCTCCAGGGCTTTTGTGTAAGCCCTTATGGAATCAATGAACTTCTCCTTTTCATAGGAAATGTCTCCCTGCTTGATCAGATCCTCAAGCTCGCCCAAGATGACCCGCCCCCTCTTACCTCATAATACATGCTCAAGTGATCCGTAGCTTTTACATATTACTTTTTGACACTTCTAACAATGCTGCATTTCCATGATCCAGTAAATGTGGAATATTCCCAATGGAAAATCACCCTCTTAGCAGGGCATTCCGGAAGGTGATATTCTTGTTTATTTGTGACTTCATTCTTTCCGGTCACTATTATTGTGAAGATACTGCTCGAGAAGTTCCACTGCCCGGGATGGTGAAATGTTTTTCTCTTTCACCATTCTGGATGAGATTATGTCAACCAGTTCACCCTTGGCACCAGCCGCGATTGCTATATTTCGGGAATGAAGTTTCATGTGGCCATGCTGTATTCCTTCATTTGCCAAAGCTCTGACAGCCGCAAAGTTCTGAGCCAGACCAACAGAAGCAAGAACCTGTGCAAATTCTGAGGAAGAGCCAACCCCGAGTATTTTCATGGAAACCATTGCCACCGGCGATGATCTCATGGAACCACCTACCGTGCCCACTGCCATGGGTATGGATATAGATCCGATAACGTCACCCTTAGAATCAAGGGCGAATCTTGTGAGAGGACCGTAACCACCCATGGATGCGTATGAATGTGCTCCTGCCTCGACAGCCCTCCAGTCGTTAAGAGTCGCAATGAGTACTGCATCGATGCCGTTCATGATCCCCTTGTTGTGAGTGGCTGCACGGTGAATATCATTTTTTGCGAATGAGTATGCCTTCACAATACGTCTTGAAACTTCCTTTCCACCGATCAGATCGGTTTTGAATGTTGCTGAACAATGTACCATCCTTCTATCAGAAAGGTTGGAAAGTATCCTAAGGTTTACTTTTCCGCCAGAAATTTCCTCCACAGCAGGGGCAATATATTCACACATTGTATTTACTATATTTGCCCCCATGGCATCCCTGACATCTACCAGCAGGTTCAGGACAAGCACATCCTGATCATCATGGTATCCAGTTATGTAAAGATCTTTCGCACCAGCTTTCATTTGTGAAAGTGATTTGCTTTTCTCATTGGCCATTTCGAGAAGTTTCTCCCTGTTTTTCATCAGAGTGATTCTGGCGTAATCAGGATTTGGGATATCTATGATCTGTATCTCCCCTATCATAAGAGGGTCTGATGCATAGCAGGTGAACCCACCGCTCTGCCTGGCGATCTTAGCTGCGTAGGAACATGCGGCGATTACAGATGGTTCCTCTATTGCCATGGGAATTAGATAGTCCTTCCCATTAATCAGAAAGTTCGTTGCAATACCCATGGGTATCTCAATCTTCGTTACAAAATTCTCCACCATTGATTCAGCAGTTTCCAGGCTCAGGTTCCTTCGGCCTTCAAGCACATCCACATCACCTTGTGAAAGATTTGCGAAGTCTGCAACCAATCTGATTCTCTCCTTAAGGTGCTTCTTGTGAAAATCCTTAAGTGCTGAGTTCTTCATGTCATGACACATGCTTAGGATAGTAATGGATTTTACATTCTTTTGAAAATTCCGTTTATACATGTTTAAGTAATCAAGATTTATAATGATTCAATATGGAGTACAGGAAACTCACTAATGAAGAGGAGAGAGTGATTCTTTACAGAGGTACTGAAAGACCTTTCACTGGAGAATACGAGAACAATCATAGAAAAGGGACATACTTATGCAAAAGATGCGGTCAGCCACTTTACAGATCAGAGAACAAGTTTGATTCTGGCTGTGGTTGGCCGAGTTTTGACGATGAAATTCCTGGTGCTGTGAAACGGGTTCCCGATCAGGATGGTGTTAGAACTGAGATTGAGTGCAGCAAGTGCGGAGGCCATCTTGGACATGTCTTCACTGGTGAAGGATTTACAAGGAAGAACGTTAGACATTGTGTAAATTCCATTTCTCTACTTTTCGTACCGGAGGAGTGAACATGTCTGATAAATATGAAATCGCATATCTTGCAGGTGGTTGTTTCTGGTGCACTGAGGCTATTTTTCAGAATGTTGATGGCGTAACAGAGGTAGTGTCAGGATACTCTGGAGGTCACCTGGCAAATCCTACCTATGAGGATGTTTGCACCGGTATGACCGGACATGCTGAAACTGTGAAAGTCACATATGATCCGGAAATTATAAAGTTCAAGGAAATACTGGAAATATTTTTCCATACGCATGATCCAACAACAGTTAACAGGCAAGGCGCAGACGTTGGTCCACAGTACAGATCAGCAATATTCTACACCAATGAGGAGCAGAGAAATATAGCCAGGGAATACATCCGCGAACTTTCCGCAAGCGGCGATTTCAAAAAGCCCATTGTTACGTCTGTGGAAGAGTTCACGAATTTCTATCCATCTGAGGGTTACCACAGGAACTATTATGTTAAAAATCCTGATTCTCCATACTGCCAGTACGTAATAGCTCCAAAGGTACAGAAGTTCATGAAGAAGTTCAAACCCTTGCTCAAAAAATAATCGGACTATTAATCTCCTAAGCAAGTATGCGTCTGAGTTAGATAAAGACTTATAAATATTGCATCATTTACGTGATTATCCTTCCTTCCATTTTTCAATGAAAAATTAATTACATCTCTTAAGCTCACCAACTGCATGCTAGAAAGAAAAAGTATCGTTTCAATTGAAGATGTTTCGACTGAAGAAATGTTTGAAATATTCAGAGTGACAGATGAGATGCAGGGATCAATTGATAAGAAAAAGCGTCTCACTTCCATGTCAGGAAGGATAATGAGTACTCTTTTCTATGAGCCCAGCACACGCACAAGGATGTCCTTTGAGGCTGCGATGCATCGTCTTGGAGGCTCAGTGATCTCAATGGCAGAGCCAAAAGCATCATCCGCAGCCAAGGGCGAGACGCTTGCAGATTCCATCAGAATGTTTTCTTCATATTCTGACATCATTGTTATAAGACATCCTCTGGACGGAGCGGCAAGGCTGGCAGCTAAATTCTCATCAGTACCGGTGATCAACGGCGGAGACGGATCAGGTCAGCATCCCACTCAAACGCTTCTTGATCTTTATACAATATACCATTCGTTTTCCAGTATTGACGGACTGAAGATAGCTATCCTTGGTGATCTGAAGTATGGAAGAACAGTTCACTCTCTGGTAATGGCGCTTTCGAGGTTCGACGTTGAGATCAGTCTTGTTTCACCTCCTATTCTCAGGATTCCTGATTATATTAAGAGCAGAGTTCAGGACAATGTAAAATTAAGGGAGGAGACCGATCTTAATGAAGTACTTTCCAATTGTGATGTTCTTTATGTGACGAGGATACAGAAGGAGAGGTTTTCAGACATGAATGAATACAACAGTGTGATTGGAACATACAGCATCGATGTCTCAGATGTTGACAAGATGAAGAAGAACGCCATGATTCTTCATCCTCTTCCCAGGGTGGATGAGATTAAACCAACTGTCGACTATGATCCGAGATCGGCATACTTTAAGCAAGCTGCAAACGGAGTACCGGTAAGAATGGCGCTTATCTCGTTAATTTTGGGTGATTGAATATGGAAAGAACACTTAGAATATCCAAAATAAGGGAAGGAATTGTCATTGATCACATACCTGGAGGAAAATCACTTAAGGTTCTTTCAGTGCTTAACATAGGAGAGAAATCCGGATACACTGTAAGCGTTGCCATGTTTGTTCAGAGCAACAGGATGAAAACAAAGGATGTGCTCAAGATAGAATCAAGGTTTCTGGAAAAGAGCGAGTTGGACAGGATCGCGCTCATTGCTCCTGATGCAACGATCAGTGTGATCAAGAATTATGAAATATCTGAAAAGTTCACGGTTGAAATACCAAAAAGGATCCTTGGAATTTTGAAATGCAATAATCAGAACTGCATAACGAATGGAAGAGAGCCAATAAGACCTGAATTTGAGCTTTTGTCGAGATCACCGTTGGTCATAAGGTGTATTTTCTGTGAAAGGAACATGGGTGAGAGTGAAATTCACTCCTCGCTATGATCAAAGAATATTATTATTCTTGAGGCAGAGGATGAAGTTTTTTACAGTCAGAATCCATCCTGGAAAGAATTGGTATAATAAAATAGTTTATGAAAAGGTTATAAAAAATTTTGAAAAAGGAATATCACAATTCGCCCTTGAGTATTCCCATGCTATCTGTTAGTCTCAGGTTGTAATGTATAATGTCAAGGCCTATCTTCTCATTGATCCTGTTGATGATCTGGGATGAATAAAGTGGGTCAAACATTCTCCTGCTGTCTATGTAATCCTGGTTGTCATATACCTTAACATTCATGTCAACCTTCATCAGTTCTGTCAGTCCTCTGAGAGCCCTGGATCTCCTTTCCTTCTCGGTCTTTGCTGGTAGTATTACAATGTTCATATGGGGCATCCTGCGTTTATTCAGCATGAGCGCAAATTCAGTGTGCATTGTCTGTCCAAATGTACCCCCAAATCCAGACACAAGTATATACACCGACGACTTTCCAACCTGACTAAGTACCTCGTTAGCCGCCAATTTTGGAGAGCTGAGGAACTGATCATATGAAACGCTGAACTTGTTCACTCTGGATTGCATTGTCTCCACAACAAGACTCGTGCCTACTGGGCTGTGTGATGATGATGGCTGCTCTTCCAGATCCACCTCTGCGTAGCTTGACCTTTTGAGGATCTTCTTCAGGTTTTTCTTTGCCTTTGGAGTCAAGGCAACCACTGTAGATGTATCTTGAACCACCATTTTCAGTTGGGTTTTGTCTGATTCTATGGGTAACATTGATTTGATTACCCTTGAACCAGCCCTTCCGAAGGAAACTATGGTGCTTCTCTCGTGCTCCTCAAAGTAACTCCTTATTGCCCTCAGTTTAGCCTGCTTTATTTCTTCTGCCGTCAACATCTTTCCATCATATTCATCCATTTCCATTTTTTACACCTCACTTCTTTTCCGTTCTTTCAACCTTGACATCACCCATGGACTCCATGTTCCTTCTGTAATTCATAAAGTTCTCCTTTGCCTGTCTTGCACTTTCCAACCTCTTGATCAATATATTAAAAAGCTGTCCTCCAGCGGCAAGCTCATTTATAACAACTGTCAGCGCTTCGCTGAGGTTGTTGAAAAAGCCCAGATCCACTGATTCAGAAAGAGGTTCGCGAATGGCGCCTGGTATCTGAACACACACAACTTCCGGAGTCTGCACCTGTACGTTAGACCTGCTTTTAGCTATGTACTCCACGGCAAGGTTCCTGAGAAATTCAGATCTGTTCCCGAGAGTTGGATTCCTCTCAAGGAATTCGTCTATATCCTCAAGAATATCTCTTGATATTCTAATTGTTATCTTTTCATCTTGTTCCATGTTGAAGCGTAACATAATAAACAAGGAACTATATAAACATATCGATTTTGACTGGTCAATGTATGGACATATAATATAGCAATTATTTATTAACTCTCTCTCTAAAAGCCAGTAAAATAGTATTTTTTAAACATATAATAATTTAAACAGTTAACAATTGTCCTGACAAAATTGTGAAAACTGGAATACAAAGATCCTTCATCGCTATTTTCCTAACCTCTTCGTAACTGTCTGACTTTTCTTACTTTAGTTTTAATATCCGAAAGAAATAACACAGGGATGACCAGTGACGATTATTTTAATCTCCTGAACAAGGCAAACGGGAACTTTTCAGATCTTAACCGCACACAGAGCAGGCTGAAGATCCCTGATCCTGATGTTATCTATGAGGGTAAATCCACCATTGTCAGGAATTTTGGTGACATTCTGGAGATGATCAACAGACCAGAGAAATCAGTTGTTAAGTTTCTCTCAGTTGAACTGGGGATTGGTATTACCATAGACGGTTCAAGGATGATAATAAACAGAAAGGTTTCACCAGAAATCATTCAGGATAAAATAAAGAAATACATGGATTCTTTTGTTATATGCTATGAATGTGGTTCTCCCGACACAGAAATACAGAGGTTGGGAAGAGTTGAGGTTCTTGTTTGCAAAGCATGTGGTGCCCAGCACTCCATAAGAATGGATAAGGATTTGAAGAAAACTGAGGCGGATATAGAAGAGGGTAAAAAGTACACAGTGACAATAACGGAATCCGGAAACTCCGGAGAGGGGAAGGCCATATACAAAGGCTATACTATTCTTGTTCCAGGTGCAAAGAAGGGTGAGACCGTAACGGTTCTAATAAGAAAGATAAGAAGGAAGGTAGCAGTCTCTGAAATAGTAAAATGAAGACCTCCATGAAACGCTCAGACGGGAAAATGATCATCCTTGACACAAATTTCATCATCTATTCCGTGATAAATAAGATAAACATTGTGGAAACTGTAAGGGAGAAACTTCCTGATACAGTACCGGTGGTAACAGATTCTGTTATTCAGGAGCTTGAAGGACTTTCGCATTCAAAATCTGAAGCTGCAGTTGGTCTGAGACTGGTCAGGAATTTTCCAAAAGTAACTTCGACCAGAAATGGAGACGATGGAATACTGGAGGCATCTTTAAAGTACGGCTTGCCGGTGATTACCAATGACAGGAAACTTTCAAGTCTTCTAAGGAACAACCATATACGGGTATATTCCTTACGGGACAGAAGATACCTGGAGGTTAGGAAATAATTGAGTGAGAATAAGCCCATTAACGGAAATTCTGTGAGATACGATGTTTTAAAAAAAATCAAGGAATTGCAGGGCAGTTCAGAATCCGTTACAACATCATCAGGGAAGCTTGCAAAAATAATTGGCATGAGCCAGCAGTCATCTTCCAGGATAATAATTGATCTTGTCAGATCCGGGTACATTGTGAGGGATTTTGAAAGAAGAATGCAAAGGTTACGTGTCACTGAACTTGGTCTCAAAGTGCTTTATGAAGAGGTTGTATCCCTGAATCGCGCTCTGGGTCTTATGTCACTTGTAAAAATAGCTGGATCAGTCTTCAGTGGCCTTGGAGAGGGTAAGTATTATCTCTCCAGGGAAGGATACAAAATACAGTTTGTTGAAAAACTTGGTTATGTCCCTTTCGCTGGAACACTTAATCTAAAGGTGATGAAAAACGACTGGAACAAACTTGTTCTACTTCGACAGTCTCCTGGCATACACATAGACGGTTTTTCAGCGGAGGGAAGAAGTTTTGGGCCAGTTAAAGCCTTCCCCGCGATGATAGAAGGAATTAGTGGAGCAATAATAATGCCAGAGAGGACGGTTTATACAGATGTTATGGAGGCTATATCGTCAGCGTATCTCAGGGAAAAACTTCATCTCAAGGACGGTTCAGTGGTCACTGCTGAAATCCGGATCTAAAGATCAAGATCCAGCTTCCCTGTTTCAATTTCCGTGACAAGTCTGTCAAGCTTTTCCTTTGCCTCAGAGTCGGACAGACCACATGGATATAATTCCATGTAGAGTTCAAAAGCCTCTTCCGTTTCATTTGGATTTCCAGAAAACACTTTAGAATATCCACAGGAGGCCTCCCCGTCGAAATTAAGCCTGTAACTGAACTCAATGTAAAGGTTATCGCCCACCTTTCTTAAAAATTTCAACAGATCAGACATTTTAAACACTTATCTGGCTTCAAACTGCTTTATTCTTGTTGCCCTGGCCTGAAGATGGCGCTCAAGAGCATCAATTGACCTCAAAAAAGTAGCCTGAACAATCTCCACCATGTTGAGATCCTCAGAGTATTTCTCCACAAGTTCCAGTGCCACATCAGCGTTCTTTCCAGTTACATCTCTGCTAAGTTTCAGATACGCCTTCACTTCATCTGGAATCCATTCATTGTCAATCACACCCTTTCCATAGAATGAAATTTTTCCGCCCATTTCAGTGACCCTGGGGGAATAAACCAGATCAAGAAGATTCATTGATGCCATTATCTCAAGCCAGTGCCCAGTTTCGGCTATACTATTCCAGAGTTTTATAGCATGAAGTGTGGGCGGCAGTGGCATGGTGTTCATAACGGTCTCTTTTGGGAGACCAACACTTTCAGCCATGTTGAGAAGAAGTGCTATATTTGAGGCATTGGATTTCCCATTGTAAACAAGATCATGGGATATTAATTCTGCCTCGTAAGACTGCACATCGTCAGAATCAGTCTTAGCGATAACATAAGCGAAGCTTTTGACTCTCTGCTTCACGTAGGGATAATTCTCCATGGAGTATCCCATGAACGTGACCTTTTTCGGTCTCTGCATGGATTCAATAAATGGATTTGGCTTTTCACCGAAAAACTTGTCTATGAGCCTCTTCCATATCCAATCGGAGAGCTTCCCAGGTTTTATCTCAAAGTATGCCTTGAGTCTTTCAACAAATGTATCAGATTCGTAGTCTGCCATAGGAACATTTGATCTGATCCAGTCAATGTGCGAAAGATCATTTTTATTTATGTTTCTATTGAAATGAGATGCTAGTGAATTATAATCCCCTATTTCGAATCTTTCTCCACAAACCGGACAACTCGTCATGATATCATCGTTCCCTAATCCTTTTCGCAGTATCTGACTATATCGAACGGAAGAGATAACTTTTTTTCATATAATAATATTGTTTTTCAATACTAAAAATAGATCGGAACGTCCACTTTCATCATAATGATCAGCGGCAAAGTATAATTTTAGCACTTCTGCCAGCATGCATCAGCAGAAAAAGACGCATTTTTCATGGTTTTGGATGAATCTCTATCCTGAAACCGCAGGTAAATGTATCACCTGAACTAAGAGTCAGAAGCCCTATGTTATTATGATAGCAGTCAGGGGCTCCTGTCATGGGCTCAATTGCGACAGATGTCCCCCTGGAATACTTTCCATTGTATACATGAAGGAACGGCATATTAAAACGTTCCATCTTTAAGTCAAGTTCAGGGCTCCTGATGTATACATCTCCGTAACAGAGGAAGGGATCATCAAATGTGTTGGTTGAATTGACTTCATCCGTATTGGTTCTGCTTAATTCTCCATTGGGCCAGTAGGATTCATCCCTCTCCAAAAGATAGAGTGGACTTGTACAGGATATGTTCCACTCCTTGAACCCGAAGTATGGATGGAAACCGATCATCAGGGGAGCTTCCCTTAAACCAATATTTTGGCATGTTGCGATGACAGAGAATGAGAATTCTGATAAGGAGTAAATCACCGATACTCTGGCTGGCGAAGGGTACCCTTCATTATGCATTACATATAGGAGCTCAATCTTATTATCTGATATCTTTCTTGCCTCCCATTTTTCATTTCTCACCAGACCGTGGATTGAATTACCCTCGTTGTCTTCAGGAAGTGAGTACTTTCTTCCACCAAAACTGTATTCAGCGCCCTTTATCCGGTTGGCATAAGGAATCAAAACAGCAGAACCACCGTGTGTCTGGTGCCCATCTAAGGATTTCTGTATTATATCTATATCCTTAAATTTTAGAAATGTGAGATATGCCCCCTCATATGTAAGACCGCATTTCATCTGGCCGTATTCAATTTCCAAATCTGGCCCATTCATAAGCTATGTATAACAATAAGCCATAAGAACGTTCATATAATAGTTACTAAAATATTGATCCCTTACTGTTTTTAATAATGAAGAGAAGCCTTGAGTTTACCTAACATTGTTATATGAAAATAGAAACAGTGTATCAAATGCCTTATGACCCTCATATCTGATTGCATTCTCATCAGGTTGCTTTTTAGATACAGGATTCCGGAAGACGGTCTTTTTCAATTCACCTGGTTTGTGAAATAAAGATTAAATAATTACGCGTCATAATGCATTGCCATTCTCCGGGACATCCAGGTTTCGTGATGTGCAATGTAGAATCGTGGTACAGATGCGCCTAAGACGGTTAGTGCTTGATGTGGTTAAGGGTTTAAATAAACCGACAGTGATAGAGCTGGCGGCGGAAATAGTTAAGGTTGCAGGTGTCGAAAGCGTTAATATAACTGTTAATGAAACGGACATAGAGGTAATGGGCCTGACTGTTACGGTTGAGGGGTCAGACATAGATTATCCGCAGCTTTCAGAAGGAATTGAAGATATTGGATGTTCCATCAGGTCGGTCGATCAGGTATCGGCTTCGAAGAAGGATATAGAACTCGAAAGGAAAACACGGTGAACGATAAGTACATCTTTCCACTGATTTTTGGTTTGACGGATGGAATCGTCACATCTTTAATGATAGCAACAACCATCATTATTAATCCTGGTGATGGGCCAACCTTTCTCTTCTTAAGAATAGCATTTGGATCTGCATCAGTTGGAGCGATTAGTTTCTTTACAGCTGATTACGCAACTGTGAAACACAACTATTTGAGGATTTCAAGGCAGATGAATCCGGGCCACACCAGAAGAGTTCTGGGAAGCAAATTGTGGAAAGATATGATCACCGACTCAATCTTGAGAACAATGACTTCAACTGGATCAGGCTTCGCAGGAGCTCTCATACCACTGGGGCTCAGCATTGTCTTCGGGCATTATTATTATCTGACTTTCCTATCATCTGTATTGATTCTATCAATCCTCGGCATATTCCTCGCAAGGGTACAGGAAGGAAACTATATTTTCTGGGGAACAGTAATGGCTGCGATTGGCATCGTCATGATAATCATAGGTAGGTTCGTTCACATCGTCACTTAGATCAAAAGAATCGGAAGGTAGATCTGTCAAGAACCTCCAGGAAGTAAGAAACAATAGGTTCTGCAATGTCATCATTAAACCTCAAGAATTCATTATGAATTTCCAGCGACACTTTTGAATTTTTGAGGCCTGAGACAAGAAGGGATAAGGAAGTTACACGGTCAGGTGCATTCTTGTCAGGAAAATCATCCCAGATTTCTGTTCGCCCGCTGGAAACGTCGACAAGAACCGTGGCTTCACAGTATTCCATATTGAATCTATCTATATTTACGCTCTTAACACGGTTCTTCGCAAAAAGGTTTGAAAAATAGAGAAGTATATCGGAATAATCGCCTTCAACATCCATTTGAATTTTAAGGCTTAAGATATAATTAATATTTTTCCATTGCTGTTGAAATAATGCGGTCAAGTTTTATAAATACCTAAACAATTATATCTTTGATGGTAAAGAAAAGCATTCTGACCATAAAAAGCGCTGCACTCAATGGCAACCCATTCGGTGACAAGCTTGAAAGGGAGATCATAGTATACATCCCGGACAATCCCAGAAACAAAGCTCCACTTCTCGTAGGTCTTCCGCCATTTGGATCAAACCATAACAACTTCGTTCTGAACAGTGCCCTCACAGAGAGCCTTGAGGATGTCATTGTCAGGTTACACCAGCAGGATAAGATAAATTCCGCAATAGTGGCCATTCCGGATACATTTACCCACCTGGGAGGAAACCAATATCTGAATTCTCCGGCGGTTGGAATGTGGGAGAATTTCATAATTCAGGAAGTGATACCGACGCTGAAATCAAAATTTTCAACGGCACAGACAGCATTGTTTGGAAAGGGATCAGGCGGGTTTGGTGCATACACGCTTGCCATGAGAAATCCCGGTGTAGTAAGTGGATTCGCTGCGCATTCCCCAGATGCCGGGTTCGAGTTTGCCTATATCCCTGAATTTCATCATGTTATGGAAGAATTCAGGAGAACGGGCGGGCCATCCAAATGGCTGGATTCATACTGGTCTTCATACAACAGAACCAGGCAGGATTTGGTCAAAACCCTCGGGATAATCTGCTTTTCCGCATTTTATTCACCCAACCCGTCCTCACCATACATGGGGATTGACTTTCCCTTTGATTGGATTACTGGTGCATTTAACTCTGAGGTATGGAACAAATGGCTTTCTCTTGATCCAGCAAGAAATATCCGTAAATTTTCAAGGCAACTCGACGTTATGAAACTGATCTATCTGGACGTGGGTCTAAGGGATGAATTCTCGCTCATCTGGGGAGCAAGATCAATGGATTCCTTCCTTACAGAAACCGGTATCAAACACGTTTACGAAGAATATGAAGACGGTCATTTTGGCACTGTTTACAGGATGGAAAAATCACTTTCGCAACTTGCCGCATCTCTTTCCTGATTTCTAATTTCTCTGATTGTAAATATTATGATAGGAGTCTCGCCCCTCCGTCCACTGGTATAATGACGCCATCTACCCAGTCAGATGATGGGGAAGTGAGCCAGAAGATTACCTCAGCTATATCCTCTGGAGGAGTCATGGAATCACCGAATTTTCTCAGCTCACGCCATTCCCTTTCTGGAACGAAGCTGTCCATGATCTGATAGGGTGCGATACCGTTCACCCTTACTCCTTTCTTGTGAAAGAATACTGCGGACATTTCAACGATCTTGTTCAGGGCAGTCTTGCCGATGGTATAGGAGTATGAAGCAGTGTTTGGCCTGGAATTAACCTGAATACTGCTTATCATCACAATTGACGATCCTGCATTCAGGAATCGTGAAAGGCTCTGGATTATTTTTGCAGGAATCCTGACATGGTTTTCCAGCATTTGATCCAGTGAACTTGGGTCCGCAGGAGAATCTCCGGCATATCCGCCTACAAGTATTACAGTATGGTCTATTCTTCCCCATTCCTGAATGCATTTGCGGATCAGGGCATCGTGATCCTTTTCGGACGAGAGGTCCCAGGGTATATAATGAATATCGCCATAACTTTCCAACTCTGACTTTATGGTTTTCAGCTTTTCCTCGTTTCTTGAAACAATAATTACCCTGCAGTTATTTCTCAGGTATTTGTAGGCAACAGCTCTACCCAGTGATCTGCTCACTCCGAGGAGCAGTATAACCTGTTTGTTATCATCGTCCATGAAGGGATATTGGCTGCCGATAATTTACGTTTACTCAAAATTTGTCATGTAGTGATGTTGCATAAGTTATTTCATTAAAGAAATTTTTTAAAAATAATATATAAAATAAAGCACTCAACCATACATGACCGATGACCTTCCAGAAATCAGAAAAGGGCATCCGTTCGTAATGTATGACATGTTGAAGGATATCACGAACGGTCTGAATTCCACAGTCAAGGTATCAGAAACACTGAGCATTGATCTTTCAAATGGGCCATTCTATTTCACAGGGAATGGAACTGCCTATCATGCAGCAATAGCTGGATCACAGGTTCCTGACAACAGTGACCATTCGGTTGTGAATGTGCAGGCATTTGAGCTTGAAAGATTCTGGAAGCCAAGGGGCACCATAGTTGCATTCTCTCACACAGGGAAAACAAAGTCGACAATTGATGCAGTTCTCCGACATAAAAAAAACAACTATACAATGGGGATATCACATTATCAGAACGCACCTTTGATGAATCAGACAGACAGAGGAATACTCATAGGAAATGGTCCAGATTATTCTCTATGCAATACCAAGGCGTTTTTCGACAATGCTCTGTTCTCGCTCATATTGTCATCAAGGATTAGGAAATCGGAATTCGATCCGGAAATTCTAATCAGGATCATGGATGCGCTACCACAACAGATAGAGAACAGGGTAAAAGAAATAGCTGGTAACCTTTCTGATGTAAGGAAAATATATGTTATGGGCGCTGGACTGGATTATGTTTTCGCCAGGGAGACAGCGCAGAAAATAAGAGAGGCGACGCACATTTTCGCCGAGGGAACAGAGCTTGAGGAATTTAATCATGGCTGCACAGCCGTTATGGACAGTGAAACCCTCCTAATTATGGCAGATAACGATGTAGTTGATGACAGGGTGGGTGACATTGTTAGGGGATCAAGAGTTATTGGAACGAAAACTCTTGTTCTAAACGGAAATGGTGATTTCACCATAGATTTCCCTCTGGACGATGACCCACGGGTCAATGTCTTTTCAAACATACTGGCTGTATATTATTTTGCATATTACATGGCAGTGAAACGTGGAATTAATCCCGATATGCTGAGATTCGAAGATAGGGCTTATAGGGAATACGACAACATAATATTTCCACCAGGCACGCACTAAAAAACATAACATATAACCCCTATCATTAAGGAAACAGATTATATTTTAAATGTGATAATGAACGGTGGTGATCCTAAGAAAGTATGTGAGTTCTGATCTACAAAACATCGTTGACCTGGAGAAAAAGGCCTTTGTAGTGGGGCCCTACGATGAATCCATGATCAGAGAGATCATGGAATCAAGGAACTCCATAAATCTCATTGCATTGGACAATGGAAGAATCGTTGGATATATTGTAGCATTATTGCTTGACGGATCAAGCTCCGACATAGAGAGCATTGCAGTTGATCCTGAATCGTCCAGAAGAGGTATCGGAACAACGCTCCTTTTGGCCATGGAGGAACAGCTCCGTGTCATGGGCGTCGTGAAGAGTTATCTTGAGGTTCGTGAAAACAACAACGAGGCCATAAGATTTTACATAAAGCATGGATATAAGACGGTACAGTTTTTAAAAAATTATTACACAGAGAAATTCAGGGGATCAAGAAATGCATACAGAATGGTTAAGATACTGATTCCCTGAGTGCTTCCATTACGGCTTCCTCCATGTCTCTCCGGGAAGAAATGCATATGGTTCTGTGGTCCAGAACTGCAGATAGTGACCTGACAACCTCCGATACTTCAGAAATAACTTTTAATTCATTACCCATTTGAATCAGTTGAGTTGTCTTCAGACCTGAAGATCCTGAAAAACTTAATGGAGGAATGATATCAATCAAAACACCGTCTTTCATACCATTACGATTCAGAGATGTTTCAATGCTGTGCATTGACTTCTTTGTATAAGGAGTCCTAAACACGGTTTTAAATATATCTCTCCTCTGAACAGATTCCCATGTGTCTCTTGTTTCCCTTCTTGATAGGAGAAGATCAACGAAATGAAAGTCATCCATATTCACGGCTTTCAGCATGCTCTCATCATCGACGGCTTCGAGCGATTTTCTCACCATGAGGGACGCTATCCTGACCGTTCGATGAAAATACACCGTTCTGTACATAAAAAAACGATTTATATAGAGGGACTCAAGTGCTGTCAATCCCTTCTCCTTAACGTAAAGGTTGGGGCCATCAAATTCCATGGTATTCAGAAGACGAGAGAAATCAATGTTACCTATGGGGACACCGCAAAAAAATGCGTCCCTTCTGAGATAATCAAGTTCATCCATATCAAGCGGACCACTGATCAGCGAAGGGATAAATTCTCCTGAATTCGTGGGAGTCCCCTTGAGCAACCCTGCTATCTTTTTCGTATCGACGCCATGTTTTTCCAGAATAGCATTAATTCTCGAGGAGTATGATTCGCCAGATCCCGTTATTATATCACAGCCAAGGTCCTCGTGGCTCTTTCCTGAAATTCCTTTGAAAATATCCTCAAAGGTGTGACTGAATGGAGGATGCCCTATATCATGGAGAAGACCTGCAATCTTTTCGTAATAGAGATCTTTGTCACGCCAGATACTCTCCATCTGGCTTAGAAGAAAATATGTACCCAGTGAATGAGAAAATCTTGTATGGTTAGCCTCTGGAAATACAAGGTAGCAGAGACCAAGCTGCTTTATATTCCTGAGTCTCTGAAATTCAGGCGTATCAACCAATTCAAGGAAGATTCCCTCAATTCTAATAGGGCCGTAAAGAGGATCTTGAATGATTTTTCCTTCAGTCAAACTTATCATCCGGAAGAGACCGAACAGGGCCCGATTGGTCCAGATGTCCTGGCGGGTACCCCCCGGGTTCCCTCAACCCCGCACCCCTCCAGCATCAAGAGTACAGCTTACCGCTGCTCCCTTCCGGGCCTGGCGGATTCCACTGTTGAATTCACAGGGAATCATCCTTTGATGTTTCTCCATGAAACCTCCGACCTAGAGGGACGAGACCTCATCGAGTTGCCGGGGCCCGACAGAAGTCTGGTCGGCCTCTCGGGTCCGTCGCTCCCGCCTATAGACTTCGGGTTACAGCAGATGCCTAGTCTGCCAGCCAAGTTCGGTCATGCTGTAGATGCAATCGGCTCATAAAAAGGTTGTATTTGCAAAAATGTAAAGTAAACTTTATAATTAGTAAAATCATTTACCATGATGAAGTCCATAACAAAGCTCATAGCCGTGGTGGTAGTTGTGGCCATAATTGCAAGTGGTTTAGGGATATACTCATATGAACATACGGTTTCCAATGACAAAGTATCCAGCCATCCAATAACTGTTACGGATTCACTCGGAAGGACATTCACCTTTAATCATACCGTTACGAGAATTGTTTCAATAGATCCAGCTGCAACAGCAACATTATACGCTCTGGGGGCATACAAGTACCTCGTTGGCGGTAATGAATTTGATTGTTACCCACCAAATGAATCCCTGCCAAACACAGGAAACGCTTTTGGAATTAACTATGAGGAGATAGTAAACCTTAGTCCACAGGTCGTTCTCTACTACGGTGATGCCATGAATAAATATACCGATTATGTCAACAACACTCTTCACATCCCGGTGCTTGTTGATAACCCGGAGAATTTTCAGGAGATTGAGAACTTCACACTCATGCTTGGAACACTTACAGGAACAGAGAAGAACGCAAGTATCATAACTGAATGGATGAACGAATCCCTCAGTGCTATAAACAATGCAACATCCAATATTACGAATAGACTTTCCGCCTTCTACTATCTCTGTTATTTCGGTGGTTATTATACAGTGGGAAACGATACATTCATTGGTAAGATTATGTATTACGCACATCTGAGAAACATTGCGACTAATCCGTGCTACTACGACATGCCCGCTGAGGATATTGTGAACGACTCTCCTCAGGTGATAATATTAGATCAGTACGTGAATTACTCCGCAGTTGAACAGGAACCTTTCAACAGTACTCCTGCATTCCAGGACGGAATGATATTTCATGTTCCCAACGACAATTTCATGGATGAACCAGATTTCAGAACAATATATTCAGTGGAATGGCTTGTTAACCAGGTTTATCCATTTGCTCTCCTTTCGATTCCAAAATTCCCCTTATCACTGCAGTACCCACCAACATACGGATTTAGAGCTTAAGAATGATAAATCTCCGGAATATTGACAGTAAAATAAAATTCCTATTTCTTTCTTTCTTACTTCTTATTCTGGTCATATTCTCCATGTTTATTGGACCTGTTAGGGTATCCATGTATGATATAGGGGCCACTCTATACAACGAGACATTCGGGCTCTTCCTTGATCCTTTCAAAGTTCCGGAAAAGGATTTTGTAATTGTTTATTATCTCAGAGAGCCTGAAATCCTGGCTGCGCTTGTTGTTGGATCCGCACTCGGAATTGGTGGAGCAGTTGTTCAGAGCATATTCCGAAATCCAATAACAGAACCGTACATAATCGGAGTATCAAGTGGCGCTGCACTCGGAGCCGTTGCTTCCATAGGTTACTCAATCACATTTCTTGGTTTCTACTCCACACAGATATTCGCTTTTTTATTTGCTCTCATAATAGTATTCATAATATATGGCATTTCATCAAGAAGAGGGAGGGTTCCTGTTACTTATTTTCTCCTCATAGGTATATCCATTTCTCTTTTTGTGTCATCCCTGGTTGCATATGTTCTCATCACAAATGTGAAGCTTGAAGGTGAGGAGGTGATCCTTTCATGGCTTCTTGGCTCCCTCCAGGCAATAACATGGAAGGAGCTTACAGTGGTGTTCTTCATAGTTCTTGTCACGTCACTGGTAAGCATGCTCAATTACAGGGAACTTGACACCATGCAGATGGGTGAGGATTTTGCCAGATCAGTGGGAGTAAATGTCGAGAGAACAAAAAAGGTATCCATAGTTGCAGTTGCCCTTGGAGTTTCTGCTGTTGTTTCTATCAGTGGTCTCATAGGCTTTGTTGGTCTGATCGTTCCACATGTGGGGAGACTTCTTTTTGGCGGATCAAACCGCTATGTTATACCTGCCTCTGCTTTGATCGGATCCATTTTCCTTCTCTGCGCGAATGATCTTTCCACAATGATCATTTCACAAGAAGTTGTCCCAGTTGGTATAATAACAGCGTTCGTAGGAGTTCCGGTATTTATCTACCTGCTACACAAACTTGCCGTTGGTTCTTATGAAAGTTGAAATCAATAACCTGGAAATCAGGCTGGGATCGTTCAGGTCCAGCGTCAATCATTTATCCATGGAAAACGGTGTCTGGGGAATCGCCGGCCCAAACGGTTCTGGAAAGACTTCTTTGGTCAAGGTAATTGACGGCCTCATTGAGCCCGTGAGCGGTAATGTTAACATAGACGGTAAAAACGTGCAGGAAATGAACTACAGGGAAAGGGCAAAGATCATTTCTTATCTTCCACAGGAGATTGCCAACCCATTCAATTTCAGGGTATCTGATGTTGTAAAATTATCAGGGTACTCTGGAGATGGAAATGAAGGAAGGGTTGCAGATGCGCTTGAGATGGTGGGTATACCTGATCTTAAGGACAGGGAATTCAGCACACTTAGTGGCGGAGAGAAGAGGCTTGTAATGCTGGCAGGTACGATTTATCAAAACTCTTCGCTTATCATTATGGATGAACCTGAAACCTTTCTTGACATTAAACACAAACACATTCTGAAGAAGGTCGTGAGGAAACTGTCCAGAAATGGAAAGATGATACTTGTAGTTCTCCATGACATTGAGAGCATTGTCTCAATGACAGACTCCACAGTTCTGTTATCACAAGGCCAAGTGGTGGATAGTGGCACTACTGGGAGCGTTATTAACGAAAAAAATCTGGAAACCGTGTTTGGGATAAGGTTCATTAAAGACAGTTCTTCACAGACAGCAAGGTTCATTGAATACGATGATGAGGTTGATACGTGATCTTTCATGACTTTAGGGCATTATCACCAAAATATTCAGAGATGGAAGTTTTCAGATTTTTTGCCTGGTCTGGATCAAGGATTGATACAGCCGTTCTTCTCCTCAGGATGTCTTCCGGGGTAATGGCACATTCATGTCTGATAAAATATGATGGGTCAGCTATTACTTTAGGTCTCCTATATATTATTTCTGGAAGACCTTTTGTTCTGATCTTGATTCCGGAGACCCTTGAAAATTGCACTGCAACTTTTCTGGCAACGTTCCTGTAATCTGTGAGTTTCCCCCCATATACCGATATAAAACCATTATGGGATTTTACGAAGAAGTCTCTTGACACTTCCCCGGGCGTATCTCCTTTGCCGAATAATGGTCTAATGCCTGCGTATGAGGATACAATTTTC
>JAMCUH010000018.1 GCA_023379435.1 Thermoplasmatota archaeon
ATAAGGATACATGCAAAGTATGCGCACAACATATTTGAAATGAGCCAGGAACAGCTCCAGAAGGTAGAATCGGTAATTAAGGAAGAGAAAGAAGATTGAAAAGAACATCATTTCAGACCATACCGTCAATACTGACATCACAGGAGCTCCTTGATAAGGCATTTTCTAGGGCTGCGAAAATCGATATACCCTGGCGCGGATCATGGATATCAACGGTCAGGGAACAGGTGGTATCAAAAATATCAACCGTTGAATCCATTGAAACATCGTTCCTTAAGAAGGTTGTCAGGAAATTCCCTTCGGTTGATGAGATGCATCCGTTCCACAGGAACTTCCTCAATCTCGTTTTCAGCATAGACTCCTACAAGATATCGCTCGCAAAGATGCAGAAAACATCCCTGAAGATAGAAGAACTTTCATCCTATTCCATCGGCAGGGTGAAGAAATCAGACAGAGTTCAGGTTATGAACAGATACCTTAAGGAGTTCTACGGCAGGACGTCTTCACTCATCGCAGACATCTCCCATGATCTTGAATTTCTTTCGAAATGCAGGGATGAGATGAAGAGGTTGCCAGTCATTGATCCCTATATGCCTACTTTCATAATTGCAGGCATGCCCAATGCGGGAAAATCTTCACTTGTTTCATATCTTACCAATTCCAGAACAAAAATCGCCACATACCCGTTCACAACGAAGACCGTAATACTCGGAATTGCAGATCTTTCCGGTAAGAAATACCAGATTCTTGATATCCCCGGACTTCTGGACAGGAAAAAGGAGGAAAGGAATGAAATGGAAATGAAGGCCATCCTGGCCCTGAGATTCATTGAGGGGAAGATCATATTTCTCCTGGATTACAGTTACGAGGCATATGCCCCAGTGGATGTCCAGAAAAGGCTCCTCGCTGAAATGAGGGATACCTTCGGAAAGGAAATTATAGCAGTACAATCAAAGATCGATATATCGGAAAGGATGGAGGATCTCTGCATATCCATCAAAACAGGAGAGGGGATAAACAATCTCATTGATATTATGGTAAGCAATTCCGTCACGAAGATAAATGGATAGGAACTCCATCTACGATATTGTTCTAAAGAATGCCTTCCTCCATTCCGGTAAGGCAGATTACAAAGCGGTAATGAACAAGGTCATGGGTTCCTTCCCGGAGGCAAGGGCTGACAGGGAAAGCACAGTAACCATGATCAGGGAGGTCATTGATGAGGTTAACTCAAAATCCGAAGAGGAGATTAGCAAGATAATTGCTGAGAAATTCCCTGAAGAACTGGCCAGGGAAAAGAAACTTCAGGAGCACAGACTTCCTGATCTGGAGAATGTTGGAGAATTCGTCGTTATGCGTATGGCTCCGTCTCCGTCAGGACCGCTGCACATAGGTCACTCAAGGATGGCAATTCTGAACGACGAATATGTGAAGAGGTATGGCGGTCATCTAATACTGAGAATAGAGGATACAAACCCGAAGAACATTGATCCGGAATCTTACAGCATGATACCGCAGGATCTCAAGTTTCTCGGTGTAAATGTCACGGATAATGTTATCCAGAGCGACCGTTTTCCAATATACTATGAACAGGCCAGAATTCTGATGGAGAATGGACACATGTACGTGTGCTCCTGCAATCCCGAGGAGTTCAGGAAACTGAAGCTCCAGGGTGAGGCATGCCCCCACAGGTCACAGAAACCTGACGAAAACACCGAACTTTTCAGGAAAATGCTGTCTGACAGAAAATTCGCCACTGGTAAAACTGTTGTGCTGAAAACTGATCTCCATCACCCGAATCCTTCCATTAGGGACTGGATAGCATTCAGGGTTCTCCTTCAGGATCATCCCAGAACGGGGAACAGATACTGGGTCTACCCAACGATGAACTTTTCCGTTGCCGTGGACGATCATCTCCTTGGTTTAACCCATGTGATCAGGGGAAAGGATCATCTAAACAATACAGACAAGCAGAGATACATCTTCCGCTACAACGGGTGGAAGGAGCCGGAATACTACCACTACGGTCTGGTAAGGATACCGGATGCAATGCTTCATGCATCCGAGATGAAGGCCGGCATAAGGTCAGGTAAATACACTGGATGGGGTGACGTTAGGTTACCTACAATACTTGCTCTAAGCAGGCGGGGTTATGCCCCAGAGACATTCAGGAGATACTGGGTGGAATCCGGAATGAGAGAGATAGATTCGGAATTTTCGTGGGACATATTCAATTCCATAAACAGGGAAATCATCGATCCTGTTGCTTCCCGTTATTTCTTCGTGCCCTCACCTGTCCCCATCAGCATAAACTTCCCTGACCGGATTGTGGCAAATATCCTCCTGCATCCCGGAAAGAAGGATGGTGGTGCCAGAAGATACGAATTCCACGGTAAAACAACCATATACGTAACAAACGACGATTCAAGGAAGTTCAATGAGAACGAGATCATCAGGCTGAAGGATCTCTGCAATGTGATATGGCATGGAGGAGATGCAGAATTTGCTGGTGCAGAGAATACAAGGAAGGATGTTAAGATTATTCACTGGACTCCTGAGAATTCTATTCCGTATGAGGTTGATAGGCCTGACGGAACTGTCGTAAAGGGTTTGCTGGAACCACTAGGTTCTGAATACGATGGTGTGGCGCAGTTTGAGAGATTCGGATACGTGAGAATGTTCAGAGGAAACGGGAAGGCATACTTTCTCCACCGCTGATCTATTTCATTTCATTTACCTTAACAAATTCAGGGAAACCCTTCAATATAACAACGTCGCCAATGGTCTTTACAAGTCTGTAGGGTATTGACACTGCCATGCCGTTTTCAACTATGTCAGGATTCGTGCTGGCAATGTAGAGACCGTAAATATCACCCCTTTCAAAATCCAGGATGACATCCTCAATGGTCCCAACAAGAACACCTTTCTCCGTATAAACCTTGAGCCCCTCCAGCTTTGTAACTTCAACGAGCGTTATTACCACTCTTCCAGGTTGCAGGTGTATTCACTACCATACAAATTAACTTTATGATTCTGCAACATTGTCAGAAATTAGTTTATTATTCCATGATTCATGCACCTGTTCGAAAACATGAAATAGGATGGAATCATCCCTTTACATTCGACGGCGGAAGGCTCCCTATGAGCAGAGGACCTGAGAGAAGGATTTTCCGCAATGCTTCAGAAGAAAAAACCTCAATTCAAGGGAAGATAATCTGAAAAAGATATTAGTAATTTTAAATGAATGAGGCGTAATTGCATATTCCATTATGGTAAAAGATAATCATCTTAACAAAATGAAATATAAATTTAAAAAGAGAGTGAAATAAATATTTTTAAAATTAAAGATTATTACTTTTTGTTTCGACCTCTCATGGCTACTATACCAATTCCAAGACCCGAAACTCCCAGTACCAGAGCAACTATGGCCAGGATAAGATCTATGTTAACGCCCGACGGTTCAAGTGACTTCTGTAAGGAGGCCAGCTTTGCACTGGTCGCGCTTATTTCACTCTGCAGATTTGTGGTATTTACATGATATGTCTCATTAATTGTAGTTACCTCAGCAGAAAGAGAAGTGAGCTCACCTTCAAGCGTAGTTATCTCTGTAAGCTGAGCACTCACTGAGCCATTGAGCCTCGTGATCTTCGAATTTATGGCGGAAATATCATTCTGGAACTCCGATAGCTGAGGCAGGTAAAGTGCGGAAACTGTTGTGGTTTCAGTGTTCCCGTAAATATCCTGGGCAACCACATTAAAAATATTCAGCCCTTCTTGCAAGGTGACATTCGTTGTGAACGTTCCATCAATAACTGGCACAGAAACACCATTTACCATAACCGTGACTCCACTCGTCACCCCAGAAATGACCATGGTGTCGGATGTGGAATTTGAGATCACTTCATGCGGCGGTGATGTTATGGCCAGCTCAAATCCCGGGTTTATGTAGAATGGTATTTCATTGCAGAGGCAATTGGATGTTGGGATTCCTGATGAGGATACTCCGGAAATGAATATGTCCCATGGGCCGTACGGAAGCCAGGATACACTTGTGTATGGAACGAACTCACCATTGCTGTAATCGGAGGGCAGTTGCATTACTCCAACCCAAAGGTTTGCGCTTGGATCATACTCCAGCGGCAGGAAGACCGTCTGAGCCTCAAGATAATAATCATCCTGTAAGGTTACGGGATAAAACGTTGCGCTGTATACGCCGTACTTTATCTCCTTCCCGCTTGGAGCTGTTATGTTAGCCACTATTGTTACCTGATCTCCCTGATATATAACCGATGGAATAAGGGAAACCTGTGGAACTGAATGTCCGGGAACTACGAGTATTTGTCCGAAGTATGACCCATTGAGGTATGCCCCATATTCATAGGAAGAATAGGTGGAGTTGATAATGATGGTATACAGACCGGGTGCGACATTCATGGGGATAATAAGCTCGCCGCAAGCAGGTGAGCCAAATGTGGTGAAATTTGCCACCGTCACTCCTGCACTGTTAACAAGTGATCCGTAGACGGTGGAACCAAGTTCGATATCATCCCTCGTGATGGGTATGATGTTAAAGGCAGGTTTTACCAGGACTTTAACCAACACGTCCTGTCCAGGTGCTGCAGCTCCTGGTTCATCGTTTACCGGTGGGAAAATCTCTGCAGTTTGCAGGTATTCTCCATGCATGAATGGATCATAGCTATATGTGTTCTGACCGATTGCAATCATCGGACCGAGTGGCGAAGGTTCATCAAATACTCCGACCCAGAGGTCTGAGGTTTTGTTGTAGGGGTGAATAGTGACGTTTCCAATGAAAGTATAGGAATTATCCAATATGGAATATGAGTAAAGAGAGTAGTTGAAATGACTAAAAGGTGAGTTTGTAGCATTAAGAAAAGTACAGTTAAGGTATGAGATGGTCGCCTCAAATTCCAATCCGCCGGCAGCTGATATGGAATATCCGTTCTTCACTACCGGTGTTATGACGCAGGAGGCAAATCCGGCAAATACCTGGGTGGTCCCGTTTCCATAGACCCCGTTCGAGGAACCGGAAACAGTGATGCAAGTGATTCCTGTCTGCCGTGTTGAAAAGTGATAAGTCCCCGTCCAGTTGTGGCTCGTAGAGTTGTATGCCATGGAAACGGTAGAGGTGAGCTGCAGGGATTCTATCGTAGCCGTGAAGGTACCGGAGCTAACAGTGACCCCGGTAGAATTCGTAATGTTAGCGGATATGGTGAAATTCTGGCCTGCGTAATACTCCCCTATTGAATCATCCCCGGCTGCATTTACTGGAACACTTACATCTATGGAAAGGGATTTCCCTTTTGAGGACAGTTTGGCAATATCCTTTGAAAGGTTATAGACATTAATGGCACCAAGTCCAGTGACAAGGTTGTAACCGTAGGTTGCATCCCATGGTATATTGTAACCAAATGTTATAGGATAAAACGCAGAAGAATATTCTGAAGAATTGGAAGCTATGTCATACAGGTCCGGGTTGATCAGGCCAACTCTTGTACCAAGGGACTGATCAATCAGGGCAACAAGCCCGGCGAAAAGCGGTGAAGCTTCACTGGTTCCACCGGTAATCCCAAGTTGTTGCTGTGGGAAGACGATTATCACACCCGGGAAGATATCAGCGTTCAGGGATATGTCAGGAACAAGTCTCCCATTCGGGAAACCGGAATGTGATTGTGTAACAGTTACATCCTGCTGATACCATGGAAGTGGAGAGAGATCGGATATACCACCGCTGCTTCCACCATAGTTCACAAAGTTAGGAACAAAACCGTAGTTGGTCCAGGCGGTCTGATTAAAACCAACAACTGGACAAACAATGCATGCGTTTTGGAAGTCAATGTAGGTCGTAGTGCCGCCAAGGGCAGTAACATAGGGAGAGGCAGCAGGAAGTCCAATAGAACCAATAGCTCCATTGCTGTATCCGGAACCACCCGCGTCACCAGAAGATGCGGAGAACGTTATTCCCTCATCTGACCCCAGCTCATAGTAGAGATTGGGTAAAACGCTGCATAGCAAAGTAAGCTGTGGAGAGAAACTTGCAGTTTCGGACTCAGGGATGGAAAAACTCTGTGAAAGTGAATTTACCTTGTCCTGCTGATCTATGAACCCTATTGCCGTGATTAGAAAACAGTTTCCGTTTGCAATGTATAGAGTCTGGTTTGCTCCTGGCGCCATGGAATGCGATGATTCAACGTCAAGAGATATCTCGCCGCACCAGCCCTGTGCAACTCCCAGCTCCGGATCGTAGGGACCGATAGGTTGTATGGTAAAGCTTGGCGGATTTGGAATTTTCACAAGAGAATCATAATAGTTAAGCTGTTGAGCAATGCAAGGGTCCCCAAGGTAATCAAGGATTCCTATGTTCTGGTTGGTGCCGTTATATCCTTCCGCATACATTGACGTGGCACCATACACCGCTTCAAGAGCAGTTGGAAGATAATAGGAAAGGCCAAAAACAGGAGCCTGAGCAGTTTTGGATCTGGCTCCCAAGCCATCCGGGCTCTTCAGTGGTTCAGTTATTAGTGTGGTTGGAGTAGCATGCAATATTGCAGATACATTACTTGAAATCAATATGGCCCCATCAAAACTTGTGGGTCCGCTCCCCGCATAATAATAAGCCGTACCGTTGCTGTACATGTTTTCAGTAAGGCCAAATATTGACGATATCTGTGAAGAGCTACCCTGAACTGTAATTATTGAATCAGAAGAAGTTGATATGATTTTGAGGCCAAGTTCATTGAGCTGAGTCATCAGGCAATCATACTGAACAGTCGGATAGAACATGCTTTTTTCCTGGGCAGAGGTTAGAAAATGGTGATAAAGTGGTGAACCTGGTGAGGATATTTCCTCACTCATGGATTCAAGCTCCGCTATGTTCCTTAGGGGTATCACAAGGGTTGCGGTAACCTGTGTCCCAGAAGAAACTGGACCAGAATAAGAAAATCCACTGAGCGTACCAATGGAGGTGGTCTTCGATGGAAGTGATACTCCCATGGATGAGAGCGAAGCCTCGAGGCTCTGCTGGGCAGGCACGGGTTGAGTGGACAGAGCATTTTGTGAGCTGGATGCTGAAACAGGATTCGCTGTTGACGAGGTTGCAATAAAACTGCTAACAGATGAAAAAACAAACAAAGCAGCTATCAGAACTACAATCAGACCTATCTTTTTGTTTATGGTCATATGTAGGCATTGACAACAATCTATAAAAGCATTTCCAACACTTGATATTATCAAATTCCAGTTGATAACTGCCAATGATACCAGTAGGACGTCCTCAGAATACCATCCTTTGCCATGAACCTGTGCTTGATCAGCAGTGACTGTACCGAGAAGTGCTGTTCTGCCTTATCTGATTTCCTCTCTACTTCAGAATTGTACAGGTAGAGGGGTTTTTCCTTCCTGTGCTTTTCTACGAAATCAAGGATGATCGCATTATTGAATCTTCACCTTATAGAATGTTGAGCTTTTATAGTATGATCTTAACGATTTCCCTCTCATCCTTTCACCTTATGAGTTTCCTCATGCATTCCAGTTTCGTCCCCGGCCTTTAATGGTTTCTTTCATTCCGAAAGAACATGAACTTGATCAGCCTCTTTGCCGTGTAAAGTTAAT
>JAMCUH010000019.1 GCA_023379435.1 Thermoplasmatota archaeon
ATGGAGAAGCTTAAAATTGCAGATCTTGAGAGTGCAGCAAGAATTTCAGGCTCCAGGTTCTACTTCCTGAAAAACAGATTGCTTAAGCTTGAATTGGCGCTGGTCAACTACGCGGTTGATTTTCTATCAGAGAGGGGCTTCTCAATGGTGGAACCACCGTTCATGATGAATTACGATTCACTGAGCAGGTCCACTGATATCGAGACATTCAAGGATTCCATATACAAAATAGAAGGTGACGATCTCTACATGATAGCAACATCAGAACATCCCATTGCTGCCATGCTCAAGGATCAAATCCTTGAAGAGAACGATCTTCCTCTACGAATTGGAGGTGTTTCCACCTGTTTTAGAAGGGAAGCTGGAGCACACGGTAAGGATACAAAGGGTATATTCAGGGTTCACCAGTTCACCAAGGTGGAGCAGTTCGTCTTTTGCAGAGAAGAGGATTCGTGGGACTTTCACGAAGAGATTTTGCAGAATGCAGAGCAGATTTACAGAAGCCTCGGAATACCATACAGGGTGGTAAATATATGTTCAGGTGAGCTGAGTATCCTGAATTCCAAGAAGTACGACATAGAGGGGTGGTTTCCTTCCCAGGGAAAATTCAGGGAACTTGTTTCCGCTTCAAACAACACAGATTTCCAGGCCCGATCCCTTGGAATCAGGTACAGATCAAAGGACGGAAACCATGTTATCCATACACTGAACAGCACTGCCATAGCCACAACAAGGACACTTGTTGCCATTATGGAAAACTTCCAGAGAGAGGATGGATCTGGTATAGATATACCCGAAACGCTGATACCATACACAGGTTTTGATTCCATATCCTCATGATATCTTTTCCATGCTTCCATACATTAAATGGAAGATCACAGGGTTGGGAAAACTACTGACTTCTTCCTGCCGAAGGCGAATACTTCTTCCACCTATCGAGTACAGGAATCCAGCGCTCATCAGCAATCTGATCCATGACGTTGAGATATTCCAGAATACCTATGGTGGATTTATCAGCATCCCTGACTGCACTTATGAGGTCTCTCAGTGTGTTTGTAGAATCGCCTCCAGTGAATAAACCGGGTATGGATGTCATTCCCTTCTCATTTACGATTGGCTGCCCTTGTGGCGTCATGCGGAGTTTTCTCATATACTCCTCTCCAAGGAAGGTCCAGTCTGTTTCCTGCCCCGTGGCTTCAATGATTGTGTCGCATTCCATGTACAGAACTTTATCCTTCCTGGGCACCGGTTTGGCCCTGCCCTTCCCCTCAGTGACCATCTCATTCTCCCAGTATTTCATTCCAACAATATGGCCGTCCTTGGATACGTATTCGAATGGAGTTACCTGCCACATGTAATGAACCCCCTCCTCTTCGGTCTCTTCCAGTTCTTCATCTGCATTCATGGAAGGGTAGCCTGGTCTGTCTATCTCCCTTCTCCTGTAAATGATGTAGACTTCCTCTGCTCCAAGCCTTAGGGAGGTTCGTGATGCATCATTGGCGGTGAATCCTCCACCTACAACAACTACCTTCTTTCCAACATTGATTTTTTCGCCGAGACTCACCCTTCTGAGAAAATCTATGGCATGATAAAGACCGTTTGCATTGCTCCCGGGAGTTCCAGTGAATCTTGGTTTGTGGTTTCCAACACCAATGAAAACAGCATCATATTTTTTCATTAACTCATCGAATGTTATGTCCTTACCGACCTTTGTATTTAAATGCACGTCCACACCCTGGGATGTAATGAAACCAATTTCCTTGTCAAGCACGTCCTGCGGCAATCTATATCTGGGTATTCCGACCTTCATAAAACCTCCAAGGGCAGGAAGTGCTTCATACAGGGATACAGAAACACCCTGTATTGACAGATAATATGCAACGGTGAGACCCGCCGGGCCTCCTCCAACGACGCATACTTTTTTTCCGATGAATTTCTTCTTGGGAACGCTGAGAATTTTTCCGTAATCGTCGAACTTGTCAGCTGCAAATCTCTTGAGATGCCTTATTGCTATGGGCCCTCCTGTGTCATAGAGAACGCAAATATCCTCACAAAGATGAGTGCATACCCTACCTATTATTGCAGGGAATGGAAGATTCTCAAACACAATCCTAACCGTCTGGGCAGGATCCCCCACAGCAGTGCTTTTAATGTAGCCTCCAATGTCCAGACTCGCTGGACATGCCTGCGTGCAGATATTGCAACCAAGACACCTGCTGGCCTCGGCAACACCCTCATCCTCAGAGTATTCCATAACGGGTTCTATGTCGAAAGACTTTATTCTTTCCTTCGGGTCTACCCTCTTAATCTTAACCCGTTCGAAATTTAGCATCCAGATCCAATCAATATTTATCCACATTTTATAAAGGTTATTTAGCTTGGCGAGTAACGACAAAATATATTGTTAAGCTAAAATATAATTTTATTGAATCTGTAACTGGGAGGTCTTTGTAAAGCAATATATGTTAATTCCCTAAAATACTCTTCAAAGTAACCAATGAAATATCCTACCTGAAAGGACTCACTTTCAAGTTGTTTCATGTTTAAATCCTCAGAGTATATCCGATAAGCCTTTTTCAAATCATCCTTGAAGGCAGTTTCGTTTCCTTCCATCTTTTCTAACAAGTTATAGATTTTATCTTTTATTAACGGGTCAAAATCTCTTCTCACTTCCGTATTTACACATGATTCTCAGATCGATCTCAGTCTTTCCGGAATCATATGTTACCGGGACAAGGGATATTTCGGCTCTGAATGCGGGGGAATAAACGGCACAATGGATCGATCCGTAAGGGGACATGCATTGCCTTTGAAGAGTATCCACCGGAATATCCGTATATCCCGTATCCGATCAATGGTGGAACATACCCATGCATTCTTCAAGAGGATGTTTCATTTTGGCCATGTAATGGCAACTACTGTGCAAAGAGTAAGAGTGAAGACATATTTCACA
>JAMCUH010000020.1 GCA_023379435.1 Thermoplasmatota archaeon
TAATATTCAAAAATTAGAAATCTTTATCATGATACATCACACCGTGAATAAAATATCTGCAGTTTCATTCTGCTCCAGTGCAAATCTATCATCTGGCTTCGATCTTGCAGCAATTTGCACAGATGCATTCCATGATAGAATAACAATTTCAGTAACGAAAGGTGGTGATCAAAAAGTAACGGTCAAAACAAAAGATCTTCCTCTTGATTCAGAAAAGAACTCAGCTTCCATTCCTGCTTCGATGATCATGAAGGATCATGACCTAAGGGACTCCATCACCATATATATTGAAAAAGGGATTCCCATCGCATCCGGCCTAGGAGGAAGCGGGGCATCCGCAGTTGCATCAGTGATTGCCATGAATGAGTTATTCTCCCTTGATATGGCCACATCTGAAATGGCAAGATACGCGTCACTGGGAGAAAAAGCATCCGGTTCAGTTCATGTGGATAATGTTGCAGCTTCTCTTCTTGGAAATTTCACAATTGTGGTTAATCACGATCCGTTGATATTGAGAAGCTATGTGCCATCACTTGAATTCAATATATATCTCCTGATACCAGGAATTCCGTTGAAGAAAAACACCAGCCAGCTCAGATCCATTCTCCCCTCTGAGATGGATCTCATGGATCAGGTGAGGGAAAAGGCCCGCTACTCTTCCCTTGTCACCGGTTTAATAAGGGGTGACAGAGACCTTGTTTCTCTTGGAATGGAAAAGAGCATTGTTGAAACAGCGCGCTACAAATTCTACACATATGCAGAGGAAGTGTATAATGCGGGAAGAAGGAGAAATGCCATTGGCGTTTCTCTCAGTGGGGCAGGTCCATCGATGATCCTTCTCACAGATTCACGAACAGATTTCCATGGACTTTCAGATGATATTGAAAGAATAATGAGATCTCACAGCATTCCCTATTCAATGAAGAGAACAATTGTTTCCGGGGGTAGCCACATTGAAGGATGAATCCATCTATCCGTCAGACGAGGATGACCAATCCTTCGGTGCTCTGACATTTCCCATATACCAAACAAGCAGTTTCGAACTGCCCCGAGGAGAAAGGTACAGATATTC
This sequence comes from Thermoplasmatota archaeon, assembly GCA_023379435.1. GTDB lineage: Archaea > Thermoplasmatota > Thermoplasmata > Thermoplasmatales > Thermoplasmataceae > WAQW01. The sequence continues at coordinate 1,073 of JAMCUH010000020.1, forward strand.
CAGGGAAAATAACCCAACCGTGGAGGCACTTGCTCACAGGATTGCCCTTCTTGAAAACATGGAGATGGGCAACTGTTTCTCATCTGGAATGTCAGCAATTACAACAACCCTAATGACATTTCTTCGCCCAGGGAAGAAAATTATCATACAAAGAGAACTATTTGCCAGGTCATTCAGGTTTATCAATGATTTTCTAAGACAATGGGGTGTAAATGTTGAAGTATCTTCTCCCGGTACGGAGAATGTCCTTAAAAAAATAGATGAAAAGACAGACATGGTATTCCTGGAAACCATAACGAATCCACTTCTGAGATTCAATGATCTTGGCACAATAGCTGAGAAGTGCCATGAGAATCATGCAAGACTTGTTGCTGACTCAACATTTGCTACACCAGTAAACATCAAATGCGGTGATGTGGGAGTGGATATATCCATTCATAGTGCTTCAAAATTCCTAGGTGGACACAACGATCTTATTGCAGGAGTTCTGTCCGGAAAAAGAGATCTGGTGAATGAGATCGATCTAGGAAGGAGAAATTTTGGGGGAAGCCTTGATCCTCATACGTCTTTCCTTGTTATGAGAGGTATAAAAACACTGAGTTTGAGGATGCAGAGAATAAATGAAACGGCTATGAAGGTAGCAAGATTCCTCAATGAGGAACTTAAAGTGGATACCATATATCCGGGATTGGAGACGCATCCTGATCACGAAGCAGCAAGGAAAAATCTCAAAGGTTTCGGTGGAATTGTAACGGTAAATCTGCACTGTTCAGCCGATGATGCTCTGAAGAGACTTTCCTCACTATCAATGATCAAACCTGCAAATACACTGGGTGGCCTAACCACAACCATAACGCATCCATACACCATGTCACATCGCGGTCTCTCGCTGGAGGAAAAGAGGATGGCTGGCATAGACGAAGGGCTGCTAAGACTTTCCGTTGGAATAGAAAACGCGGATGATATCATTGCGGACCTATCGGGCTTGGTTAATACAAAAAAAGGTTTGTGATCCATTATCCCTGTATTATCACTTTATGTATTTTGCTATTACCAGCATGGCAAAAAAGAGATTGAAAAGAACGATTGATGACATGATAATGTATCTTCCGTTTCTTTTGCGAATGAATTCCGCAAGTGATACTGCAACAACACTTATGGGAGTGAACACAAGTATCCACAGGCCCAGTGTTATGAAATATGCGCCATCAAGATGAGCTATCCCGCTGATTATATTCGACGGTGCGAGACTTGACGAGTTCAGTTGATCCGATGTATTACCTGAAATATCGCATATCTTTGAAAGAGGGTATCCATTGGCACCATCGTGAATGAAGATGAATGCTGAACCTATGAGTATAAGCGAAATTGTAAGAATAACGCCAACCTTCAGTATCCTGCTAACAACATTTTCAAATGTCCATTGCGTCAAGTCTTGGTTTCACCCCGCTTTTTTGATTTGGAGGAAAAGTAATGTATTAATCCAAAGAGAGCAAACGTGGCAATACCCACAGCAATGAAAAACTGATAGAAGAGGCTTATGATCGTGAATATGTCACCGATGTAGAGACCCTTAAGAACCATATCTATCCCCAGGAAAAGAAGAATCCAGAAAAATATCCACCTGATGTTTCTGTTTGTTATTTTAACAAGTATTTTTGCACCGAAATATGCACCTATGATGACACCAACGGCAGTGGCTGCCGCTATGAAGGGTTGAATGAATCCCTCAAACCAGTATATGGAGCTACTCGTTGCCGCAGTTATTCCTATCATGAAGTTGCTTGTTGTTGTTGTAACCTTAAGTGGAAGATTCATTGCCCAGTCCATGCCCACTACCTTGAGAGCACCGCTCCCTATACCAAGTAAACCGGAAACGAAACCGGCAAAGAACATTATTATCTCGCCAAGCCACCATCTTATTCCTATGTAGTCAACATCCTTCTTGAGCCTCTGATCATGGTATGTTCCTTTGAGCTGAAATATCCTTGTTGTCCAGTCCGGTTTTTTAAGAGGAGGAACTTCGTAAGCAGTCCTCTGAATTGTTGGCACAAGGGAGCCGAGAAGAACTGCACCGAAGATTACGTAAACAGTCCATATAAGACCGACATGATTTATGTAAGCCAGCGTGATGGAACCTACTATTGCTCCAGTGGTGGTGGCAACTTCCAGTCCGACGCCAATCTTTATGTTTGCTATCTTTTCCTTGACATACGCTGATGCCGATCCAGCTGATGTTGCAATCGTGGAAATAAGGGATGCACCCGCTGCGAATATGAAAGGTATACCATAGAAGAGCGTCAGAACCGGTACCAGAACTGTTCCTCCACCAAGGCCGGTGAGTGAGCCAAGAAGCCCTGCAAATATTCCTGCAACTATAATGGAAATAAACTTAAGCAGTGCTGTAAGTAATATTAGCAATGGCATCTAATCGAACCATACTATTTATTGAAAATGATTCTTTAATAATGAAGTTATTTCAAAAAATTACAAGGTCAGGGAACTAAGAATATATTTATAGAATCTGAAAATGTATACCTGATAATCATGATTCCAAAAGGTTCAGATAACCGATCGGGAGAGGATGTGATCAAACGCGGTTTTGCCAAGATGACAAAGGGTGGAGTCATCATGGATGTTACAACGGCTGAGCAGGCGAGGATAGCCGAGTCATCAGGAGCAGTTGCTGTCATGGCCCTGGAGAAAGTTCCTGCCGATATAAGGGCAGCTGGTGGTGTGGCCAGGATGGCTGACCCCACGCGCATAAAGGAGATTATGCAGGCTGTTTCTATTCCGGTTATGGCAAAGGTGAGGATAGGACACGTTTCAGAAGCATATACGCTTGCAGAGATTGGAGTAGATATGCTTGATGAAAGCGAGGTTCTTACACCTGCTGATCCATTTTTCCATCTCTACAAGAAGGAGATTGGAGTTCCGGTGGTTTGCGGTGCCAGAAATCTGCCTGAGGCCGTGAGGAGAATATTTGAAGGCGCAGCCATGATAAGGACAAAGGGTGAGGCTGGAACAGGAAACATAGTTGAGGCAGTGAGACACATAAGGATGGTGAATGAAGGCATATCTGCTGTGAAAAGAATGGATCAGGAACAGATGAAAGTGGCTGCTCACAACATAGCAGATTCATATATCAAGGTCAGACAGGAGGTCTCTGTCCAGCTTTTGGGAAATCCGGATGCGCTTGGCACAGATGATGTGTTCTATAAAATGAGTATTGCGCACATAGAATCAGGAATTCTGCAGGTTCTTGACCAGATAAAAAGACTTGACAGGCTTCCTGTTGTGAATTTTGCCGCTGGTGGTGTTGCCACTCCTGCCGATGGGGCACTAATGAGGAAGCTTGGTGCGGATGGAGTGTTCGTAGGAAGCGGTATCTTCAAGTCCAGAGATCCCCCTGAAATGGCAAAGGCCATTGTTGAGGCTGTGGAGAATTACGAGGATTACAAGATCATAGTGGAGGTTTCTGGAGGTCTTGAAGGAATGGCTGGTATCAGCACGGAAGATCTTCCAAAGGAAATGAGACTGCAGGAAAGAGGATGGTAATAGTATAACGTATTTCTACATAATTTCTGTGATTGCACTTCTGTCTGTGCTTTTCGTTGTCTCCCAGTTACTGGGTGTCTTCGATCTTAAAGGCGCTGCTGCTGCAGTTGTCATAGGTGGCTTCATCACATTAATTGCCGATATACAGTGGCTTATCCTTCTGCTGGTGTTTGCCTTCAGTGCGCATATTGCAACTAAGGCATGGCTGAAATCCAAGAAGGAAAAACTACTTCAGGAGGGTAATCTTGGAGAAAGAGGATATTCCAACGTGATGTATGCAGGTATAGTAGGGTTCATCATAGCGGTGGTTTACGGCATATCAAGGATCGTTAACGTTCTTCATGGACCGTATTTCTTCCTTTTCTCAGTTTCGTTTGCAGTAATTGAAGCAGATACTTTTGCATCTGAGATTGGTGTAATGGACAGCAAAACGTTCATGATAACCAACTTTAAAAGAGTGAGTCCAGGTATAAATGGTGGCATATCTCTCATTGGAACTGCTGCATCATTCCTTGGTGCATTCATTATTGCCCTGTCATATTCACTTCTGGCCTTCGGAAACATAAGGTTATTTCCTCTGATCACCATAACGCTTCTTGGAGCACTTGGTTCTGTCATAGACAGCATCTTTGGTGCAACGCTTGAAAACAAAAAATTTGTAACAAAGGGACAGGTCAACCTTCTTTCCACGCTAATTATTGTGGCTGCTGCCGTTCCTCTTGCGATATGACCTTTTCCTTTCCAAGTTGCTTTCTGTAATAATTCCTTAGTTGTGTGTCCGTCTCTGCCATTATGGCATTCTGTAGCAAGCCAAAGTTGGCCCGCCTTATGGTGCTGAAGTCAAAGCGCTGGTTGTCATTGATATATTCCTTGCAGTATCCCAGAAAGTTCGCATCATCACCAACAACATCAACATTGATTCCAGCCCTGCTTTTTCCTGTACCAGTGTACCTGAATCTGCTCCATGTCATTGATCCGCCGGCCATGAAACCATAATCTGCAGAGAATCCAACGTTTGAAGATGGCCTTGCAATTATCCTGTCGGTGAGAAGTGCAAGTTCATAACCAAAATTAAGACAGTCACCGTTCAATAAGGAGAAAACAGGCTTCCTTATTCCATATAGAATGGTCGCAAGCATGTGTGAGCTGTCCATAACCTCGAGAAAGTCCTGTTTATCGCTTTCCCACACAAGGCCTTTGAGGAATACATCGTTGATTCCAGTTATTGCAATTGATGTGATTTTATTATCGGACATTGCCGTTCCCAAAGAAAGAATCAGCTCATTAATAACGCCTACACTAGTAACACCCTTTGAATCAGTCCTGATGGCAATGATCCCTATATTATCCTCTTCCCAGAATGATATGTAATCAAAACCCTTTACCCTGAGATTACTCATCGTATGCTACCATGCGATATAATCTGGTCACAACGCTTGCCAGAAGCAGGGATATGCCAAGACCTATGCCAAATACCAGTGATCCTTTGTATATGGGATTTACAGATATGGAGAGCCCCATGATGATAAGAGTTATGAAAGCAAGTATGCCGCCAAGGATTGTCGCGTTCTTTTTACTCATTATTGGGGGCTTCTTGAGATTTCCATTGGATATCTCTTTTGTCCTCATTTTTACAGTGTAATCTGCAGACTTTGCAGTTCCGAAGGCTGCAAATGCTGTAACCCCTCCACTGAATAACGTTCCTGTAAAGTTAAGAGCACTGGAATTAGCGAGAAAGCCCGCGAAGTTATATGATAGGGATATAACAGCAGCAATGAGAATAACAATAAACACCAGTGTGGAAACCATTAGTTTATCTCCTGTAACTTTAAGGGTTCCGTTGCGGTACATCCTGCCGAGAAACAGCATTCCTCCCATGACAATTATGAAGGGGGGAATGAGAACCAGGGCAACATCATAATATGGTATCTGAATGCCGGGAGAAAGTGCTCCCCAGGCTGAAAGGATGATCATGTAGATTATACCGAGTATTCCGAAGGCCGTCGTCTTGGGTCTTGCCAGCGGGTGCAATTCATTACTGGTATCAATGAAAGGAACAATTATGAAGTATAAGAGAGGTATCAAACCGAATAGAACACTGGTGGCAAGTGGCGATATGGCAAGAAGGAATCTCACGTTTCCATATATCTGGAAATCAATGGCCTTGTATAGGAAAAGAAGGAACCATGGTGGATAGGGTGGAACATAAGGTGCAAGTGGACTTGTGGGAGATACCTGAGGAAACGGTGAAAACAGCGCTGGCACCCCGGACATTAGACCAAGCACAGATGGGATGAGTATTATAAAACCAATCGTGAGAAATGACAGCTGGATCATATAGACAAAATTATAAGGATACCATGGTTTGTGCTGGTTGTAATCATTAACCATCGCAGGTGCCTTGTAATTTGTCTTGTAACCTGCAGGTTTGAAGTTGTGGTTTTCAGCGAGGAAGAAATGGAGGCCGAAAAGAGCGCCGATCAGTGCGGTGAATATTATATGCCATCCGAGAAATCTTATGAAAAGGCCAGTTGATGTTCCGTTGCCGAATCCTATCTCTTCCAGAGGCTTACCGATGATGGGAATAAGCATAGCGATACCCCTTCCAACATCGGTGGCGTCAGTTGAAAGAATATCTCCTGTAAGTGAATATCCAAAATATCCGACACCAACTGTCAAGGCCAGAAGTATCACACCAAGAACCCACTGAATCTGCCTCGGTTTCTTATATGCGCCGGTGAAATAATTCCTATAAAGATGGATATATATCAGAACTATCATGGCGTATGCGCCGTATAGGTGCGTTGTAAGAATAAGGGCACCATATGGTACCGTTTTTAGGAAAGTTTCAGTGGATGCATAAGCGTCAGCCGGGTTATAATAGAGAAGAAGGATAAGGCCACTCACTATCTGATAGAAGAAGGCAATAGCAGTCATGGCACCTGTCCAGTACCAAATGCCTCCCTTCCCCCTCATATAGTCAGGTTGAGTCTTGAAAGGAAGATCATTAATCCCCAGCGGATCCTCTCCAAAGGTAGCAGTCATTCTCTCGTTTATGGATTTTTTCTTTCTGAAGCTAGGAAGCAAGTTCTTTTTCACCTACGCTATTATAGTTATCGGTGTGGTGGTTGTTCCTGTCGGAAACGGAGTACCGACAAAATCATCCACCCTTCCATAAATAGTTGGGCCGTTCATATTGTAAGCCGTAAATGTACCATCAGAGTTGTATTTGAGCCATACGGGGGGGAGAGGGTGTGTTGTTGGTCCTGTAACAACGGCCGCGCCTTTCCAAGGATCATAAGTGCTACCATGGCAACCGCAGTGTATAACACCATTGGGGTGCTCCTCCAGTGAGAAAACAACACCTGGAATAGACTGTCCTGCGGGATACGGGTGTATGATTGGCGGTTTGCATCCAAGGTGCTGACATATGGCACTATAAGAAACGATGGAATTATTTGGGCCAACACCGCCCGGATAATGATATGTTCCCCCTGTTGCGGGGATATAAACATCCTGGGGTGGAACCTCCTGCGGTACACCCTTTGAGTTAGCCACGTTAATCAAAAAATTAGGATCGTCCGTAACCGGATAGTAATACACCCATATATTGGCTGAATTGACAGGTATGTCAGAATATTTTAGAGGCTTCCCGTCTGTTCCAACGATTGTCAGGCTGGGGAAAGCAGTTATTCCAACTTGAGGTGTTATTATATCCCTGACGGCACCTTGAACAACTCCAACTGTAGCAGCTCCAGCCGCTATAATGATCATGGCTTTCAAAAAATTTCTTTTGCTCCAGTCAACATCTTTTTCATTGTTGCCTTGATCAGCCATTGTATTGGTGATCACAACATACCTATAATAATTTTTTTTGATTGGAAATAAGAATAAATTAACTCTCATAATTATTTGTGAGTGATTCATTACCACTCTTATACGAAATAAAAAGTGCGCTACAAAATTAAGAGACACATCAATTGAGATATAAAGAGGGATACAGCTAGATTCATAAAACTCCTAGCACTACCTTTTCACCTCAGGGGCTCGTAGTCTAGTGGTTATGATGCCGCCCTTACAAGGCGGTGGTCACCGGTTCGAATCCGGTCGGGCCCATTTGATATAAGCCAGTATTTATGCAATGGTCCTAAATGCGTCATTAATCAACCTTTTTTTAATAATCATCTTTTTTTAACCTGGCTTTCTGGAATCTTTTTTAGAACTTTCCCACCGAAACT
>JAMCUH010000021.1 GCA_023379435.1 Thermoplasmatota archaeon
CCTCATACGTTGATAACCTCATTACAGGCCCTGGAGGTTTTCCGGTTATAGCTGAAGGCACTCCCTCGGTGATATTTGCAGGATCATTCGAGGCAGGTAACGTGAACATTTCATTTGATGATGGAAAAGTGAAAGTAAATTCAGGCGAAGGCGTTAAAAAGTTCGTAAGAAACGTTTTCAAAATATTCTTCAGCGGAAAGCAGGCCGTAAAGTATCATAAGAAGGTTAAATACATAACGGAACGCTGTGTCTTTTCCCTGACAGAAAGTGGCATTATTCTGGAAGAAATCTCTCCTGGAATTGACATTGATCTTGATATTGTTGACAGAATGGAATTCAAGCCGGTTATTCCTGAATCGGTGAAGATAACGCAAAAATCCATATTCAATCCAGGAAAGATGAATCTGTTAAGTTTGAGCAATCAGTCTGCTACAAAGAATATAAGATAAGGTAAATTTCGTACATCCGTATGAGAATTATCTAACGATCAACACAGAGACAGAAGAATTAGAAGCAACACGTTCAGACACGGATCCTAAGAATATTCCCTTGGTAAAGCCGCGCTTTCTGTTTCCAAGTATTATCAAATCTGCCTTTATCTCTTTGGACATCTCCAGTATTTTTAATACAGGGTCTCCTATTGTCACAATGCCCGTGACATTTGTTACTCCTTCCTTCTTTATTCCCTGTACAATTTCGGAGATTTCATTCTCCCTCTTGTTTTTAAGTTCAGCCTCAGATTCCATTATGGAAGAATCGGCTCCAAAATCCTCGGAGTACGCGGGAATGGGCTTTATCACACTGATAAGAACAAGCTGGGCCCCTTTCAAACCGGATGCGAGACTGGCAGCAAATTCAACCGCTTTTTCAGATTCCTCGGAAAGATCAGTTGCGCAAAGAATTTTTTTCACAGACTGAAGTTTCATTCTCTCACCAGTATTTAATCCCCATTCATCAATTAAGCATTGATCCTGATATCATAGTACATGCAAAGTTCCTGCAAAGGCATGTTATGAGATTTGATGAAAAATCAGCTGCCGGAAAACATATTCAGGAATTTTTGGTATATGGAATATGCAAATACTCCTGCTGACACAAATGTGATTGAATGGTGCTTTGACCAGTCCAGTTCCTTTACCAGATATGTGAGGTGCTTGCTCTTGTCTTCGTGAGGGGTGTAATCCCTTCCGTTCATGTAGCTCATGATGTTATCGACTATCCTTTCCTTTTCATCTTTCATCACATAACCCAGTGTTGATGCCAATTGCACCATCTTTATTCCAGACAGATATGTTGCTTCAACAAGTTCCTTCTTTGACATTACATCTGTCTCATAATTAAGAAAATCATCCCAGGATCTACCGTTCTCCAGAAGATCATAAAAGTCCATGAACTTCTTTGTCTTTATCCTGAATCCATACTTCTCAGGCATTTCATAGAAGAGTGATCCCGGATCAAGAAAAGGAGTGAGAGGGGAAATGAAACCGTATACAGGCATCTCAGGTTTTGTGTGCTCTGAAATAAATTTCTCAAGGCTATCTGTATCGTTTAGAACATCCTGCTTTTTCTGACCTGGGAGACCTATGGTCAGGTATATGTCAAATTTTTTTGATCCGAACTTCGCAGCAAGATCCACGCTTCTGGCAAGACTCTCATTGTCGTAGAACCTGCCTGTTCTCTCTCTTATGAGAGGATTGAAGGAATCGGGTGAAATCTCACACATGAACTGCTCCACATACTTTTTAAGTGTGCTGAAATAATCAGATCCAGGAGGAACAAAATATTCTGTCAGTAACGGAAGATCGATCCCCCTTTTCTTTATTTCGCTGAAAAGTTGTGTATAGTACTTTTCACCTGTCTGCGATATATCGCCTGCTATGAATACAGGTGAAGCTATGGTTTCGTTTATGATTTCAATTTCATCAGCAACTCTCCCCGGATCTCTTCTGACCAGACCCTCTGTATAATAGTGATTCTTGTAAGTGAAATTCGATCCGCCGCAGAAACCGCAGTTGAACTGACACCCATGCTGGATTATCGTCATTCCAACCGGATTCTTTATCCATGATAGGTACGGGAGATGCCCCTTTATGTCATGGTAACGGAGAGATGTCTTGACAAGAACAGAATAGTCAATGAAGATGTCTGATGCAGGATCCGGATCGCTTGACCGTGGATTTGTCTTTATTTTCCCGTTATCTCTGTAAACAAGAGAGTTGACGGATTCAAGTGATTTGTTTCCTTCTATGGCATTGATCAATTGCAGAAGTGGCTTTTCCATGTAGTCTCCCTTCAGAATGAAATCCACCTCAGGTACTTCCTTCATAATCTCGTCAGAAAAGTATGATGCAGAAAAACCACCCCACACCACCTTCTTGTCGGGATGTATTTTCTTCAGCAGTCTTGTAACTTCAACAACCCCATGGACATGGGGCATCCAGTGCAGATCCAGACCGAAAAGTTCAGCATCTATGTTCTTTATGTACTTTTCAACATCAAATCTGTCATCTGCAAGCATTCTCACGGCAAGATTGCATATCCTTCCGGAGTATCCCCTATCCAAAATATAATGAAGCATGCTTACAAATCCAACAGGATACATTTCAAAGAGCGGAGTGGAAGGTACAACGTCACTGATCGGTCCCTCACGCAGATTTCTCTTGCGAAAATCGTAGATGCTTGGTGCATGTAGGAACGCAACGTCCGCATACATACCATCAAATCATTTCATTGCTATTGAGATTTTCCCAATAAAAGTAAGTCGTATCAGAACAATTCACCATTAAGGGAGAATAATAAATCTTATGCATTTTCAAAGTGTGAATTACGAATGATTTTTTATATGTTATATCGAATGTTATGCATAAGTATAATACGCTCATTGTTCTTTCTGTTAATCTGTAATACATGATTAACAATCTTGTAAACAAGATAACTAGTGCCCTGGAGTTTTTTGGATCCGAGCAAACTCTGGATATGGTGCAGTATACCCTTCTGCGTGATTCTTTGGATTCCAGATATCTGAAAAAAGACAGCGATTTCTTTTCACCAGGTCAGCTCAGGAGAAAAGAGATTTCAGACCTGAAAGTGGATTACGTTTTCGAAAATGCTGTTCTTACGGTTAAATTAATTCTTCCCAATGCATTATTCATATCATGGTCCACTGAAAATTCGTCGGAACAGGTACTTGACTTTTCTTCTGGTTTCAAAGAAGGCGTTAAGATCAACGTAACACAGGAAGATTTCTCCACGACGATATGGAATGACTTCATGAGAATCATAGTTATGGATAACGGTGATCTTATCATCAATGATTCCGCAGGAAATTTTCTCAGAAAGGATTCGGCACCACTGTTCAGGAAACAGGGGTACTCGCAGAAACTTGAAATTAGAAAAGAATCAGCAATAATGGGTTTCGGAGAAAAGGCATTTCCTCTCAATCTCAGGGGAAGGAGGCTTAAACTCTGGAACAGGGATGCCGATGGAAGATATGGACCGGGTGCTGACCCACTTTACGTTAACAGCCCTGTCTATCTGGATGGCACAGCATCTTCCATTTTCATGACATTCCATGAAAACACATCAGAGGCTTTTTTCCGTATCGGGGAAGATGAACCCAACACGATTGAAATGGATTTCTCAGGTGGTAATGACCGTTATTATGTCATATTTGGCAGCATCGAAGATATTTACCTCTCTTATGGAAAAATAACCGGTTTTCCAAATCTTCCACCAGTTTGGTCACTTGGATTCCATCAGTCAAGATGGGGCTACATGACATCATCTCAGATAGAAGAGATTGCCAATGGGTTCATAGATAATGATTTCCCTGTATCAGCCATTCATATGGACATAGATTACATGGATGGTTTCAGGATATTCACCTTCGACCGCACAAGGTTTCCGGATATCAGGGAGATGGCAGCAAATCTCAAGAGTAAGGGTATACGTCTCGTGACAATAATAGATCCTGGAATAAAGTGGGACCCTGAATATTTCATGTATAAGGAAGGAATCGATGGAAAACGTTTTGTTCAGACTCCTGAGGGTGATACACTCAAGGCACCTGTTTGGCCCGGTCTCTCTGCTTTTCCTGATTTCTCCAGTGAGGATGTACAGAAGTGGTGGGGGCAGAAATACGATTTCATGCTTGACAGCGGTATCTCCGGATTCTGGCATGACATGAATGAACCGGCTGCCTTCGTTCTTTGGGGAGAAAACACTCTACCTCTCAGTTCTGTTCACAGAAAGGGTTCCCACAGATCTGTGCACAACGTTTACGGTTACTTCATGGGAAAAGCCGCCCATGATTCCCTTTCCAGAGACCCTGAGAGGGAGCGCCCTTTTATTTTATCCAGGGCAGGTTTTGCCGGACAGCAGAAATATACATGGTTCTGGACAGGCGACACGGATAGTTCCTGGGACGAACTCAGACAGACAATTTTCAGTGCACTTGGTATGTCCCTTTCCGGCTTTCCATACATAGGTTCAGACATAGGCGGTTTTTGGGGTGAGCCTTCACCTGAATTATTCACAAGATGGTTCCAGATGGCCGCTTTCATGCCTTTCTTCAGGACTCATTCCGGCAAGGACTTCAGACCCAGGGAGCCGTGGCAATTTGGTCAGCCCTATCTTGACATATTAAGGAATGCTGCAAAAACAAGGTACAGGTTGATGCCTTACATCTACAGTGCATTCTATCAGTCACACAAGTCCGGTCAGCCAGTAATGAGGCCATTATTCTGGATGGATCATTCCTTGATCAACAGCAGTGACGCTGAGGAGTTTTTGCTGGGTGAAAACCTGCTTGTAGCACCGGTAACCAAGGAGGGCCTTGAAAGCATCACCGTAACACTACCAGGATGCGGGTGGTATGATTTTCATGATCCGTCCGTTTTTCACAAAGAGCCCATGATCACGATGCCGTTAACACTTGAGAGGATACCTGTATTCGTGAAGGAGGGGTCCATAATCCCAACTCTACATGATAACAGGCTTCACATCGGAATATACCTGCCTCACAGTGACTCTGAGTTCACTTTCACGATGTATTCAGACGATAGCAAGAATTCCAGTACCAGCAGGCTTGACCATTTTTACGGAAAGCTTTCATCAGGAGAATTGCACCTTAGCTGGAGAAGAGATGGAGAATACGACTTTCAGTATTCTGCTGTGGTAGTGGAGATTTTTGGTGCCCCTGTCACCGCAATCTCCGTTGATAGTGATGGTAAAGCTGCTTCCAATGTTGTGGAAGTGTCATCGCCTTTCAACGAGATGCAGGCAAAGATCGGATGATATTTTTTCGATGGTGACATAAGAAATATTGTCTGTTTGCCATAATTATATTTACAGAATTATCATATGGGTTCAGTGACCAAAATAAATAAGTTTAAAAAGGACATAGTCCCTATGGGTACATTTATTGAATTCACCGAAACGGTTAATCAAATGACATCAGAATAAGAGTGTGGTTTAATGGATAGAGATAACGAGTCCCAATTGGAGGAGAAGGGATCCGGAAACGGAAAGGGCAGTGCCCAAGGTAACCATTCAGAATCACCTGAGGCGATACTTGAACGCTACAATAAGGAGATAGATAAGGATCCCAACAATCCGGCAGCACATAATAACAAGGCTGTAGCCCTCTTTAACATGGGCAGATATGCTGATGCGGCCAGGGAATACAATAAGGCTGTTGAGTTGAATCCAGATGAGCCCACCTATTACTACAACCGGGGTCTTGCCTTCTACAACCTGAAACAGTACGATGATGCCATGGCAGATTTCAACAAGGCAATTAGACTTAACCCTCTTGAAGGTTCATACCATTACAATAAATCAATCATACTTCACGACCTTGGGAGGAAACAGGAGGCCTTAAGAGAACTCAATGAGGCAATCAAACTCGATCCCAGAGATCCGGATTACTACAATGATAGGGGAAACATATCAAGTGAGCTTGGGAGGTATGAAGAGGCCATTATCGACTATAAGGATGCACTGGAGCTGGATCCCAAACTGCCCACCTGCCATGCAAACCTCGGCAATGCATTATTCAATCTGAAGAGAATAGATGAGGCCCTGCAAGAGTACAGGGAGGCCATAAGACTGGACCCAAATGATCCTGGACTTCATGCAGATTACGGCGAAATACTTCTCAAACTCAACAAACCGGAGGAGGCAGCCTGGGAACTGAACGAGGCTGTGAAAATCGATGGGAGGAATGCACAGTACAGGTTCAGCAAGGCAAAGGCCCTTCTTGCCCTCAGTAAATTTGATGAGGCACTCTCGGAACTCAACATGATACAGAAGGTCATGGCAAAGAACGGGGAGTTCCATGCAATAAGAGGCGAGGTTCTGGAGTCTCTGGGTGACCTTTCAGGGGCAAGAAACGAATTTCTTGAATCCCTGAAACTTGACCAGAACAATTCAGAGATCCACCATAAGGTGGCAAAAATTCTGTTTGAATCAAAGAATTATGAAGGTGCCAATGATGAAATATCCAAGGCACTTGACATCTCACCATCCAACATTGATTATATTCTATTCCATGCCAATATACTAATGCTCCTGGGAAAGATTGAAAATGCGGCGAGGGAGTATGAGCTTGTCCTTTACAAGAACAAGAACGATTACAGAGTATACTATTCCAGGGCCAATGCCTATCTCCTGCTTTCCGATTACAAGCATGCACTGGAGGATATTGACAACGCAATATCACTGAGTAATTCCGACCCCGAATACTATGTTCTAAAGGCCAGAATACTCAGAGGCATGAAAAAATACGATGACTCGGCAAAAACCATGGCAACTGCTATAAAAATGAACAGAAACAATTCTCAATATTACAAGCTCCTCGCTGACATATTGATGGAAAGCGGTAACGCTGAACAGGCACTTTCCAGTGTGGAGAATGCCCTTGCACTCAATCCAAAGGATAACAACCTTATCAATGAAAAGGCACTGATCCTTCTTAAACTCGGAAGAACCGAGGATGCCGTAAGCAGCTTTGATGAATTTATCAAGAGGGAACCAAAAAATCCGGAGGGATGGTACAACAAATTCAAGTTGCTCAGGCAGACTGACGATCTTCAGGGTGCACTTTCCTGCATAAGGACGGCTGTGGATCTCGATCCCGGGAACGATATTTATAATGAGGGCCTGGCTGAGATGCTTCTCAAGACAGGTGACTTCAATGGATCTATGAATATACTCAACAGACTCATCTCTGCAGGAAAGAGAAACATGAACCTCTATTATCTGAGGGGAGTCTGTAACTATCATCTCAAAAATTACACCGAATCACTCAAGGATATAAATGAAGCTCTGGCTCTTGGCCAGGATCCAAACTTCTATTATTACCGCGCCCTCCTTTTTATAGAATTCAAGGAACTGCAGGAGGCACTCAAGAACCTCACCGATGCCATAAAGCTCAACGATAAATCCTTTGAGTACCACAGGGACATGGCAAGGGTTCTCATGAATCTTGGAAAACTGGATGATGCCATTGATTCATGTGACAGGTCACTTTCACTGAATCCCGATGATGATGTGACTCATCATGTGAAGGGTCTCATACTATCCATGCAGAAAAGATATGATGATGCCATAGGGGAATTCAACCGTGCCATAGAAATAAACAGGAACAGCAGTGAATACCATGCTGATCTTGCTGATGCCCTCTTCCATGAGAACAGGAAAAACGAGGCACTGGAGGAATATGACAGTGCCATATCAATTGATGAGACAAATCCATCACTTTACGTTGGAAAGACCATGATACTCATGGCAGAGAAGAAGATGGATCTTGCTCTGAAACAGATCAACTCTGCAATTTCACTCCGTGATGATCCGGAATACCATGTCATCAAGGCTCACATATTCATGGATACCGGAAGATCAGATGATGCAATCAAGGAGATAGACAC
>JAMCUH010000022.1 GCA_023379435.1 Thermoplasmatota archaeon
CTGTATCTCAGACAACTGTTCTGCCATCCTGGAATCAGTATCAGCCTTTCTACCCTTCTGCCCGAATATATCGTTCGATGCATTGATGAGCTCTTCCTTCCAGTAATAGTACCTTGCGGACTTTATGCCATATTTCTTGCAGAGATCTGATATCTGTATAGTGCCGCTCAATCCTTCAAGCACTATCTTCAGTTTCTCCTCAGGCGTGTACGATCTTCTCTGTTCCACCATGTTAAGGGCTTTAAGTAAACGTTCTCTTAATTAATTTCGCAAATTGTCTCAATTTCAGATAAACATTTCATCATGACGATCTCATCAATGTTGGGTCTTACACCTTTGTCCGTATCATTCCTGTAAAGTTCTTTCACCAATGGTCTTAACGATTCCCAGTCTATCATGGGATCAATCTTTGCCAGTTTGTCCATGGATTTCATGGAGCTACCTGCTTCACGTAGACCGTAATCCAGAATGTTATTCATCAATTATACATGCTGATCCCATGAATAAACCTTCCCCTTCTCATAACGGTCAATTCATGGGTGAAATGCGAATTCTACATTACGTTTAATGTGAAACGTGGAAGAATCAGTCGTAAAAAGAATTCTCATGGAGGTTTATAGGAAAAGTCTATATTAAATCAAAATCGAACACTCCCGCATAAACATTTCCCGAGATTCTTGATTTGATATCATTCGCCATCACAGATATACGTTTACATGATAAAGATGGGGAAAGGAACTGCTAAAATTCCCTGAAAGAAGGAATCAAGAAAATATTTGGGCACAAGGGTTATGATTCAAAGTCCATATTCAATAAATCCGGCGATAATTGATTAATACCAACAAGGGGATGTCCTCCCACAAAATCAATGTGACTAACTGCCGGAAACATTGTGGTTGGGCTTATAAGAAAAGTTATGGAGGTATATTTTCTTAGATTACAACGTTACACCGTCCTCAATGAGACGAAGGATTCCTTTAGAGTTTTTCAATACTCTTTCTTACATTGGATTTCTAGAATAACTTGCAAAATTCTGTTACTTTATATCAACATCAATTCCTCCCAACAGTACTCTTTTTATATTAGAGGGTTTCGTCAAGACTACAATATCATCTATAGGATCCCCTTCGACAAAAACCATGTCAGCATTAAATCCCGGCAAGATTTTACCCACTTTGTAACTCGGTCCTAGAGCTTCGCTTGCGATTCCGGTTGCTGCGTATATTGCCTCCAACGGTGTGAGGTCCCCTGAGCCAACAAGGATCTCAAACTCCTTTCCATTGTTCCCATGAAAGTTAAACGGAGTTCCAGCATCAGTTCCAAAACCTATCTTCAAACCATTTTTTTTTGCCATCTTAACACTCTTGCTGTGTGGTTCTACCGCTTCAGATGCTTTTCTTATGGCCCATTCAGGAACTCCTGCATCTTTTCCCTTCAGCGAGGTCATTATGGGTGACACCATAGTAGGTACTATTATGAGATTATTGTTTCTGATAACGTTGCAAGTTATGTCATCTAAAAACAACGCATGTTCTATGGTATCGACTCTTGACGCTGCAGCATTCCTTATTCCTGCGTTGGACTGTGCATGTGCTGCAACCTTCCTAAACTTACTATGTGCTTCTTTAACTATTGCATCTATTTCATCCTTGTTCAGCTGCGGCTCTAGTGGATTGTCGTGGGGTGACGTCCCTCCACCAGAAACATGTATCTTGATGACGTCAGCACCAGCCTTTATTTGCTCTCTCACTGCCTTTGTGGCTTCAACGGGGCCATCAATCACTCTACCATTGGAAAAGGGCGAATCCCCATGTCCTCCAGTTTCAGTTAAGGGCCTTCCAGCGGCCAATATCCTCGGTCCTTTTACCCACTTATCTCTTATTGCTTCCTTCAGTGCAATGATCTGATAACCATTTGAACCTAAGTCTCTCAGTGTGGTAAATCCAGCATTCAGGGATTTTTTAGCGTAATGCAAGGCCCTTAACGCACTGTATTCATTTTTTTCAACAATGCTCTGTGCAAGGTTTGAACCTGCTGTGGCGGAAAGGTGAACATGTAGATCGATGAAACCTGGGAACACTTTCAATCCACGCGCATCTATTATTTCATCTGCCTCTGGAATAACACCGGAGTTATCTATTATTTCTCTTATTGTTCCATTTTCCACTAGAATAAATTTATCTTGGGTTATACCTTCCTCAATGTCTCCTTTAAACATATAGTCTGTCTTTATCAATTGTTTCATAATATAACTAAATTTAAATGCAGTGCAGCCATATAATTTTATTGTTGTTTATGCTGTGTTGAACAAATATCCTCTGGATCCAATGATCAGTTGATTATTTTCTGATTTCTTCACCATGATCGTCAGTTTAGTGACTTCACCTCTCTTTTTGCTCCATGATTCATATAATTGTATACCCAGATCCTCTGGTATCCCTCGGCTTCAAGACCTTTAGAGGATATCTGCTGACACAGTTTTCACCGAACTTTCTCTTCACTGCCGAGAATATCCCTTCTGTACCGGGCCATCTCATTCCATAATCATTATCCTCCGCCCACTGTTTGTATCCATTGTTCTGATATTCCCTTATGGCTTTCCTGCGGTATTTCGATCCCCTGTAGCGATCTGTTGATGCATTCTTCCTTATCTTTATCACCGACTTGGCGCCAATTTGGTGCATCAGCGTGAACAGATCATTGGTGTCGAATGCACCGTCACCATAGAATTCTGTCACGTTCATTCCTTTCATGACCGCTTCCCTGACATGCTTCTGTGCAACTTCGGGTTCTGATGGACCTGTACCTTCGATGTGCACCTCTATCCCGATCACATCCTTTCTTCTAACATCTGCCGTTATTATGACAACCAGATACTTTCTTTTAATGGGATCAGGATCCCTGTACTTCGTTGTCCTGTAAGATCCGGCGTTGTTTGTCCTGAAACCAGTACCATCAGTGCCTATAGATATGCTCTCCAATCCGGATATGCCCAGGGATGGCTGCATGTCATGTATCCTGTG
>JAMCUH010000023.1 GCA_023379435.1 Thermoplasmatota archaeon
AAAAATAAGCTTACGCTTAAAGTAAAGCCACTGTAGCTCAGTAGGTAGAGCAGCTGACTTGTAATCAGCAGGTCGGGGGATCAATACCCTCCAGTGGCTTATATTACAAAATAATGAATTTTCAATGCACAATGATCATTAATTTTCAGATATTACTGATTCATTCTAGCTGCAAGTTCAAAGAGTGTTAATGACGCATTTTTGCTTTATTGCAGGCATTTTCCACGAATTTGATCTCTGCGTTTTCGTACATTTAAATACAAGATAAAACATAAGATGTGACTCTACTATTTTACCTATTTATTGTAAAAGGACTACCTGTTTTTTGGCCTATCCTCAGACAAATCAATTTGTTCAAGACCTAATTTCTTGTATATCTTGTCTGAGCTTATTATTTTCCCATTTGAGTGAACAGCATGAAAGGCATCAAAAACACCAACATCCTGTCGTACAAGTTCTGCCGCAGCCTGGTAATCTGCATTTTTCTCATTGCAGATTGCCATAACATCAATCGTAATTCTCACTGGATCAAGCCCGTATCTTTTGGCTAATAGCATAAGTTCAATGTAAGTGGTCTCAGAGGTGTAAATCCTCCCATTCTCTTCTTCCAGAATTCTTCTTGCATTTTTCTTTAGCCAATCTGTTGGTTTAAGCAGCGCTAAAAAGAAATCAGTGTCAGCGTAAGTCATCATAAGCCTCCTTCAAAATTTCCTCCCTCAGATCCTTCAGTGTCTTATCTGGGATGCTTTTCCCTATATCTTCAAGATCTCTTATTGGATCTGCAGGCATACTAGTAAGGATGAGCCTATCTCCAAGTCTAGTTATAATAAATTTCGGGCCCAGATCATGCTTGAGCGAGGTGGGAATGTGAATTCTTCCGCCTTTATCCATTTTAACTATGATTCCACCCATTATTGACATATTAATGACATATATTTGAAAATTACCATTATTAGTATCAGATTGGGAAAAAAATATTTTTTCCATAAACTAGTATAATCTATTCAAAAAGGGTAAGAAATCTTTGATAGTCCCAGATAATCAAAAGAGATGCGGGAATCAAGAACTGTTCATTCTCTTTATTCAAATTATGAGAAGTGCGATCATAGAGTACGATTTTCTTGGACGTTGGAACACATAATCATGACTTATAATCAGCAGGTCGGGGGATCAATACCCTCCAGTGGCTTAACAAAAGATTGGAGCTTTCTCATCAGATGCCATATAGAGCATATCCCATAAAATTAAGGAGGTTGTTCATGAACAGTGGAATCCGGGAGGGTTTGGTATATTGCTGATGAAAATGTGGGTTCCTGCTGAAATAACGAATGCCCCAGAGGAAACAAAAATTTGGAAAAACAAAAGAGCCAAAGAAACTTCAACTTTCCTTTTTCAATGCAGATCCACATTGAAGGTGAGGTATTTTCATCTCATAGTTTTTGTAGTTCAGGTGAATGATGCATTGGAGAATTTATAAATGAACTTTGCGTGGCAAAAAGGTTTCAAGGAAGATAGACCATATCATCAAGACCTAATGAAATTAAAAGAAAGTGCCAAAAATATTCATTCTATAAAGTCACTTTTTTTCTTCTAGGTTCTTGAAGTATACACTTATCACTTGTTTGAACCCTGACTTTTCGTAGAAATTTTTAGCGATCAGGTTGGCCGAAGGGAATTCAGCACCAATAAGTAAAATATTTCTTTCATTAAGTTCCCTGATGACTTCCCTGAGCATTTTCCTACCAACGCCCCTTGCCCGGAATTCCGGCATAACGTAGAATTCCAATATCCTTGCCTCGATTTCCGGTGAATAATAGATTCTTCTCCTTATTATTACTTCAAGAAACGCCCTGATCTTTCCTGCGTTTTCGGCAACAAAAAGCATCCTTCCTTCCCCGTCCTGGATAGCTTCATTCAGGTATTCCATGGCATGCTTATGCGCCTCCTCGGAGACCATAAAATGTGAGTCAAATTCCTCGTTGAGTTTTTTCAGTCTCAGCAAAAGGTCCACTATTCCTTCCAGATCCTCCTTCTTGGCATATCTTATTATGGTTTCATTGTTATCTTTCATAATTCTCAATCCTCCTTATTATTCCAGACTCCAGAAGCTTTTCATACCTCATCCTGTTCAGGTTTATGATCTCGCTGGCATGCCTGTAGAAGCCTTCGCGGCTGTCTGTGTGCCGTGCAAGCTTTTCTTCAACCGATGCAAATGCAACGGCAGAAGCAACTCTTGGATACAAGTCCGTTTCCTCCATGGTTGGAACTATTTTTTCAGGTGTAGGTTCTTCAACGAAAGCTGCTATCTCTTCTGAAGCTTTTATCATTATATTGTAGTTGACCCCCCTTGATCTTGAGTCAAGAACCCCCCTGAATACCGCAGGAAAAACAAGACTGTTGTTTACCTGATTTGGAAAGTCGCCTCTGCCAGTTGCCACCACTTTCGCTCCATATTCCCTAGCTTTTTCCGGCCATATCTCAGGAAGGGGGTTTGCCAGGGCAAAGACTATGGGGTCCTTTTCCATGGATCTTATCCATCTTTCCTTAAGTAAAGAGGGATCGGACCTTGAAGCAGATATGACAACGTCTGATCCTGGAAAGGCATTGTCCTCCGGTCCTTTCCTTCTATCGGCGTTTGTGCTCATGGCCAGCTTATATTTCCACGGATTGTTCAGCATGAGCTTGTCTATGTCATCCCTCTCAGGTTCAAGAATGCCTTTGGAATCTGCGATCACAACATTTCCAAGTCTAAAGCCTGCAGCCTCAAGCAGGTAGACCGTGGCAATATTTGCAGCGCCAGAACCTATAAAGGTTATCCTGGTATCCTCTTTCCTTCTCCCTGTTACCTTTAATGCATTTATCAACGCTGCAAGAATTATTGCTGCAGTTCCGAGTTCATCATCATGCCAGACTGGAATGTTCAGGGATCGTTGAAGTTCCTCAAGAATGTAAAAGCACTTGGGGCTCTCTATATCTTCGAGGTTTATTCCTCCGAAAGCAGGCTCCAAAGCTTTCCCAACAGCTATGAATTCTTCCTTGGTATGAACACGGATTGGGACCGGTATTGCATTAACTCCACCAAGGTAACTGAAGAGGAGAGCCTTCCCCTCCATAACAGGCATGCCCCCTTCGGGTCCAATGTTTCCGAGCCCCAGGACACGCGTTCCATCTGTCAGTATCGCAACGGTGTTCCACCTACCGGTAAGCTCAAATGATTCATCTGGGTTAGATGAAACCTCCCTTGATACCTGGGCTATTCCAGGTGTGTACCATATGGAGAAATCTGAAAGATCCCTTATGGGAACATTGGGTACCGTAACGATCTTCCCTTTGTAATGACGCGCAAGCTTGACGGAAAGATCGCCTAGCATCTTTGTCTCACTTTCCTGATCCATATATAAATATTGGTTCAAATCTAATATACTTGATGCCTAGTCAATAAAATAAGGGAAATTCAAAAAATACTTTGTTACGGCACTGTGTGAAGAGGCATGAAATATATCCTTTTTGAACTATGCTTTAAATTATCTGGCTCTTGATTTACCGAATAACCTTACCCTGCTTCTGACTGGCGATACTTTTCCCACTCCCTTTATTCTCTGTTTTGAAACGTAAAATGTGGTGGCTATGGTGAATACGATTCCTGCAATTATTATGCTTTCCTCTCCCAGGAAAATGAAGAATGTGAATATTGTCACGATACCACTTATGGGTATAAGCAGAAATTTGTCGTGAGTCTTTCCATGTCTGATCGGTTCACTCAGATTTCTGTACTTGATGTGCGTTTTTATCGCGGCGATATTGATGACAGCATATGCCGCCAGAACACAGGTGTTCGATGCCTCCACTATGGCTCCAAAGGACACAAGCGGCATCAGTACCACTGCAAGTATTACTGAAACAATGATGGCAAAAATCGGTGTGGAATACTTGTCAAGCCTGGACAGGATAGAAGGAACTTCTTTATCCCGTCCCATGGCAAACATTACACGTGAAGTGCCCAATATTCCAGTTAATATCACTCCAGATGTTGCAACAAGAGCACCGACTGAAACAATTTCCACAAGGAGAAATATTCCAGTCTCTGAGGATGCAAGTGCGAGAGGTGAAGTTGAAGTTGCAAGTTTCCCTGTGGATACGAGACCTACCGCTGCGAGGCTGATGAGAAAATAGAGCATGGCAGATATTACGATGGATACAATTATGGCACGGGGAATTGTTTTTTCGGGTTCAACAACCTCCTCGGAAACGGTTGTTACCCTGGAGAAACCAGAAAAGGCAAAGAAGATTATGGCGGCACCAGAGATAATCCCATTACCTCCCTTCACAAAGAAATCCGAAAGATGGGAGGGGTGAAAGTAGAAGAGACCGACAGTGGTAAAGAGCACAAGAATTGATACGTTGATGGCAACGATAACACGTAGAGTTTTGGCCGAGTTTTTAATGCCAAGTGCATTGAGGACCCCAAAAGAAGTCACGACACCCACAGCTATGAATATTACAGGGAATTTTGAATTGAAAAGTGCGTCCAGGTAACCTCCAAAACTGATTGAAACTGCAGCAAGGGCTATTATGTTTCCATATGTCCATAAAGAGCCCCCAATAAATCCTGCGAATGGATGAAGTGCCTCTTTTCCATATTCATAAACGCCGCCCTCCTTATCCACATGGCGCGCAACCTGTGCAAAGCTGATCCCTGTGAGCATGGCAACCATGGCAGCAAGTGGAATGGAAACAAGAATCGCAGGTCCTGCTGCATCGGCAGAAATACCTATTATAACGAATATTCCCGCACCAATAATTGCCCCAAGATTTATAAATACTGCATCAGAAAATTTTAGCGTTCTGGAAAAAGAAACTGTCATTTTCACATGATTGTTGCGTGACTTTAATTGTTTCGAGCCCGACATTGAGTTAAATCATTTATTTTCACATTGAAAGATGAAATGCAGCAACGCAAATGGAAAATATCGGCCTGCAATATGCTTTCAATGACTCTCAAGATCAACAGAAGTGAAAGCTACAGGTGGGTAATATCCTCATCCGATGAGAATAAACCTGAAGCTGTTGTTTACGCATCAGAGAACATAATGAATTCCATAAAGAATGATCAGTCTCTCCAGCAGCTCCTTAATGTTGCTTCACTTCCTGGTGTTTCTGGAAATGTCTTTGCCATGCCAGATATCCACCAGGGTTATGGCTTCCCCATAGGCACTGTCGCCGCGTTTGATTATGACGAGGGGATAATCTCCCCTGGAGGCGTAGGATATGATATTAACTGCGGCGTGTCTCTCATTAGAACAGGTCTCAAGGTAGAAGATGTTTCAAGACATTTGGGGGAGCTTGTATCTCTTCTATACAAGAGAATACCCTCTGGAACAGCAAAGAGCACCATTGATGTTTCTGATCATGACATGGAAAAAATTTTGAATTATGGACTGGAGTGGGCAATGGATAAGGGCCTTGCGGATCAAGATGATTTGTTAAATACAGAGCTAGGTGGTAAGCTAAATGTCGACGATCCGGGGATGGTATCAGATATGGCCAAAAGACGCGGCAGGAACCAACTCATGACCCTTGGTTCAGGAAACCATTTCCTTGAGATACAGAAGGTCGACCAGATAATGGACGAGGAAACCAGCAAAGTATTTGGCCTGGAAAAAGGTGAGGTCACCGTTATGATACATACCGGATCACGTGGCCTTGGCCATCAGGTGGCGACAGATTATCTCAATCTTCTTAATGAGTCGGATGAATCTGTGAAAAATGAGAAGGATCCACAACTTATTTCCGCACACATAAAATCAAGACTAGCTGAGAGATATATGGAAGCGATGAATGCCGCAGCCAATTTTGCTTATGTTAACAGGCAGCTCATAACAAACTCCGTCATACAGACATTAAGGGAGACACTGAAAAATAGGGAGAGTGATATGCATACCGGAATAGTCTACAGCCTTGCACACAATATTGCAAGAGTGGAAGAACATACCATAGGTGGCAGGAAAGTGAATGTGATCATTCACAGAAAGGGTGCAACAAGGGCGTTCCCTGGCCATATGATGGAGGGCACCAAATTCTCCAAATATGGACATCCTGTGCTTGTTCCGGGAAGCATGGGTACGGCATCATATGTCCTTGTTGGTATCAAGGGAAACGATGAAAGATCATTCTCATCATCCTGCCACGGAGCAGGTAGAATGCTAAGCAGACATGCAGCAATATCGAAACTTTCTGCGAGGGATATAAGGAATGAGCTCGTCTCCAAGGGTATTAGCTTCAAGGCAGCTAACAGCAGATCACTTGTTGAAGAGGCACCAGAAAGCTACAAGGATGTTGATGAGGTTGTTGAATCTGCCAGGGGTGCCGGCCTGACATTGCCAGTTGCAAGACTTATACCTATTGGGGTTATGAAGGGATGAATGCATTGATCACCATTTCCGGCAACATATTCATTGATGGCAGAATGCGGAAGGGCACTCTACGGCTTACTGAGTATGGTGCTGAATACTCCACAGAACTCTCCAGCAATGGTCTCTATGGAACGGTTATACCCGCACTGATAAATTCACATACTCACATTGGGGATTCCTTCGTTGATACTGAACCTGTGGGAGATATTGCGGAGGTATTCGGACCCGGAGGGTTTAAGGAGAGAATGCTGAAATCGTCACATCCCATGGAAAGGAGGAAGGGCATATCCCTATTTCTGCGACATATGGCCCTGACCGGAACTTCTGTAAATGTTGACTTCAGGGAAGGGGGCGTGGAAGGTATAAAGGATGTGCCCGGGAAGACAAAAATAAAACCTGTACTGCTCGGGCGTGCAGGTAGCAGGTATGAGGCAGATAGTGTTCTGGATATATCATCAGGATTGACCATCAGCTCCATATCCGACGTTGATAGGGAGGATGCTTTCTATTATTCGGAAAGAGCCAGGAAAAGAGGAAAGATATTTGCCATGCATCTGAGCGAAAGGATCAGGGAGGATGCAGAACTTGCCCTTAGCATGAGACCTAGTTTTCTCGTCCACTGTATTGAATGCAACAAGCAGGATCTGAGACGTATATCTGAAAAAGGTATACCTGTCGTCATATCACCAAGATCAAATGTGATGTTCGGAAAGAGGCCGGACTATGCAGCAATGATGAATTCAGGACTTAACATATTTTTGGGAACAGACAACTGCATGACGGTGGAACCTGATATGTTTCAGGAGATATCATTCCTCTACACGTATCAGAGAACCTTACACAGAATTGACCCGGAAACAATCCTCAACATGGTCACGTACGAACCTGCCAGGTATTTCTCAGCTTTGGGTGTTAAAATTCCAGAGGAATACATATTCTATCCCAACAGAAGACTTTCTGCTTACAGCATCGTTACAAGGGGTCAAGTGTACAAAAGAAAACGTTTTGCCTTTAATTTTTTTGAGAAATCTAGCTATTGATTGTCAAAAACGTTTATATGAATGCTTTACCTTTCCGTGGAAGAGGGATAACACTTTGAAAAGAGCATGGCAAATAGCGATAGCACTTACAGCTATAATGCTGATGGGTGTTACCGTAGCGTCTTCGACTGCATTTGCGGCAACGCCCAGTGTTGGAAAGTTGGATCTGCAGATATACTATACCGTAAACGGTGTACAGGTTGCTGTTGCCAGTAGCTCTCAGTTAACCCAGGTCAATTATACGAATGGCATACATGTTTCACAGGGATCTGGGCCGAATCCTTCGTTTTCTCTGGACTATGGTAGCTATATGATAACAGAGGAACCGCAAGTTGTTGATGTTCCGCATTACGGAGTTTCAATAGCCAACGCAATGTCAAGGATCGTGAATATAAGCTCATCAACAACAAGCCTTGTTTTAAACGTTTCACTTAGCGTTACACATGTCGTGAGCGTTACCGTACCTGGGATTCCTTCCACTCAATCTGCCAAACTATCCTTTGAAACACCATACAACTTCATGTTCTATGGGCCCACAACGGTGAACTCATCAGCTTCATATAATATATCACTTCCTTCAGAAACTATTCTGGCCACTGTTGATTATGCCGGTACTGCGGACACATTCCAGGTTAGCATAGGATCAACTCAAAATTCGCTCACACTGAACACAGAAACAGAAACCGGAGTTTTTGGGTTCATATCCTCCACTGACGGACAGAGTATCTCTGGATCTTCCGTGATAGTTTTAAACACAACTTCAGGCCATTATATAGTAAATTCCTTCACAGGGTCTTCGTACAGCATTTATTCAAACTACTGGCCATCCAATGATCTTATTGTGACATCAAACGGATACATGCCCTACATAGACACTTCAGTGACCCCAGGGTCTCTCAACGTTGCGCTTACTCCTTTCAACAGCTCAGTGTTCTATAATTACAGCGTTTCCGCAAATATGAAAACACTATCTCTGAACATAACGTATAAGATAGGTCCAGGTACTTCAATTCCGCTCCTTCCAAACTCATCAGTTGACTCTCTTTACTTTCAGGAAAAGCTTGATTCTGTCAGCTCTTCTTACATGACAGCTTTCCTGAAATCTCAGATGCTCAGATATACCAACAGCACAATAGAAATTGATAACTACAGCTATGCACTCAATTCATCTCCAGAAGTGCATATTTACAATTCATCGTTCCCTGGAAACTACTTTAATGCATCTGTAAGTGCCAGCTATTACAATTCAACAATAAGCCCTGCATCCATGAAGAATGGGTACCAGGCAAAAATTTACGCTTTTGGAACCTCATATACCTCAGGAGCTTTGAAATACTACTACAGCTATGCCTATGATAATAGTTCACTTGGTCTCTCATCATCAACTGTCCCGGTAACGAGCTACGTCAGAGATATCAATGTAACTCCTGTGTCCACATCACAGTTCGTTTATCTCAACTTTGCAAAGGTCAAGTCACCCGTTCTTTACCTAACTCAGATCAAGCTTTATTGGAAAGGCCTTAATTCCACCGACTACCTTCTTAACACAAGCAGCCATCCCGCATTCGTCGTTCCATACGACTATCCAGTTTCATTCAATGTCTCAAGGGTTCTTTACAATCCTGTTACATCAACATACAACTACCTTCCACCGGCAAATTTCACGTGGAGAATGAAATCCTCCATCATTGGTTACGGCTATAATTTCACCTATAGCTTCACATCACTGAACAACACTTTAAACCTCACAGGCATAAGCAATACCGGAAACTCCACAAGCTCTTTCTTCACTGTGTATGCTTACAATGGAACGCCTGTTGTTAACTACAGCGTAAGCTACAACTCCAAGTATTATAACGCAACAAACGCTTCCTCCTCAAGGTCTATATTTGTTCCACAGGGAAACATCATAGATTTCAGTGCATACAATTCTTCACTGGTGATTCCAGGTACCCCATTCCATACTTCTCTTCTTTTCCACTGGGCATTCACAAACAAATCATTCAGTTCTCCCAATGCTACGTACATATTCAGCAAACCGTCCATAGCAGTGCCGAACCAGACAGCGAATCTAACTGTTACAGGAATTACCGGTGTATCAGTAACAATAGAATTCCTCGTCACTGTGAATGATACGACGCCTCCGACTCCTGTTATTTCCCTTACAAATGCAACTGGAGTAAAGATTTCCAATCCTGTGGCCGGCAGCCCTGTCAATATCAGCGCTTTAAAGACAACGGACCCATACTTCAATAATACATCAGTCTTCACCTATAAATGGACGTTCAAGTACCCCAACGGTACTGCCATACCACAGAGCAGCGGCCTCTACACCATCGTATCTGGCAACATGACAAACTCTTCGTCACTAAGGGTCATCTTCGATACCCTGAACGATGTCATTGTGGAGCTTAATGCAACAAATCCAGCGCACGTCTCAGGATACCTGAATAGAACGCTGACAATGCTTGTGTCAAGCCCGAGGATTGTGGTCAACTCCGTTTACATTCCTGGAAAACTCCAGGAAGGAAAGAGCTCCACCATATATGTCAACGTGTCAAATGACGGCACTGTGAATGCAGCAGTTTTCTCAGTTACAGCCATTATTAACGGTGTGGTATACAGTCATACATACGTTGAGTATCTGAACACAACAGGTCTTTACCATAGCAGGAATGTTTCTTTCGCTTTCACACCCAGGGCAAGCGGAAATCTATCAGTGGAATTCATGGGAAACAATACCAGCGAACCTTCATTCTTTGCAAAAAGTGGTGCATTTACAACCTCAGTAGTCATTGCACCGCCAGGTTACAAGACCCCCCTGATAATTGGCGTGATAATACTGGTCATAGTCGTCATAGGGGTTGTGTACTGGAGGGTCAGTGCAAGGTCCGTTAAGGGCGGAGGAAAGGGACAGGGAGGAATCAGACCGAAGGTGAGTCTCCCCTCAGATCAGAAAAAACTTGAAAAGAAAAATTGATCACATCTCTTCTAAAAGCCTGATGCCTGCGATTCCGCAGGCATCTTCAAGAATTTTTTTGTATATATGGAGAATGAGGAATCGCGTGTTTCTATTTTTTTCCTCTGACTTGATAACATTAACACTGGAATAGAAAGCTGAAAATGAGTTTACCAGTTCAAGAAGATAATTACATACGTACTCCGGCTTGAGGGAATCCATGGCAGCTCTCAAAACGTATGGATATCTGTACATTTTCATAACCAGGTCCCTTTCCTCCTTTTCATCCAGCCGTAATTCGCCTTCCATTGCGTCTGGCTCGTGCTTCAGTATTCCAGAAGCGCGGGCATATGAGTACATAATGAATGGGGCTGAATTCCCCTCCACATTGAGAGCGTCCTTCCATCGGAATACCATGGCCTTCTCGGCCCCAATCCTGAGAATGTTGAACCTTACAGAGGATATGCCAACAGCCTCAGCGATGGCTCCAAGTCTATCACTCTCAAGATCCTTTCTTTTTTCCCTCACTATGAGTTCTGCCTCCTGTCTGGATCGGTCCATCACCTCGTCCAGTGTTACTATGTTTCCGCCTCTTGTACTCATTTTACCGGTTTCCAGTGAAACGAAACTGTTGAAAACGAAATCGAGCCTTGGCCTATATTCAAGCATATTTATGAGAACATGGGAAAGTGCTCTGGCATGTCCCTTATGATCCTCTCCCATGACATCAATGATCCAGTCAGCATTTAGCGCCTTGAAAAGATGGTAGGCCAGATCACGGAGAAAATATATGGTTGTACCGTCCTTTCTCTTCAGGTAGATTTTTTTTCCGTCATCGCCTGTTATGAAAACGGCACCATCCTCATTCTGAATATATTCTGAGAGCATTTCTAGGACAGATTCAGTTTCTCCACCTCTTAGGAAGCCAGACTCCCAAACGTAATCATCAATCTTTATCCCGAGCCTGAGGAGTGATGATCTTATGGAATCAAGAACGACGGAACAGGTTTCCTTGACCTCCCTGATTGTGTTTTCGTCTCCTTCCTCGTATTTTTTAGAGAGATTTTCCACCGATTCCCTTATCTCCGGATCCTTGTCAATGAGAGAATAAATCTTCTGGTAACAGGAAAGTATGGTTTTGAGTGTTCTATCCCCGTTACCGTATCTGCGGAATCCTTCTACCATTCCCATGACCTGGCGCCCGGAATCGTTTACGAAATACTGTGTCGATACTCTGTATCCCATCCTGGCCATAAGTTTTGCAAGTGAATCGCCGAGAATTGAATTCCTTGCCCTCCCAATATGAAGAGGACCTGTAGGATTAGTGCTTGTGTGCTCAACAAGTATCCTTTCCGGATCCTGAAATGTGTCGGGAAAAATGCCTGCTCTCTCTATTTCATCACGCATTATTTCAAGTGCTGCTTCCCCCCTTACCTTTATGTTTATGTAGGGGCCCTGGCATTCAATCCTATCTATGAAGGCATCAGAAGAAAGGACGTTCCTCACAGCATCACATATTTTCCCGTAGCCATCAGGTTTGGCTAATCTGAAGCATCGAAGCGAAAAATCGGAGTGACCGGTCTGATCCCAGTCAAAGTCTTTGCTATTAATGCCGGCCAAAACTGAAGAGATCTTTTTCTCGACCTTTTCCTTCAGATCGGGGAAGAGAAGCATTGTCCTCCATTTCAGGTCCGTATAAATTAATTTTCAGGTTACATCTGAATAACGCACACCTAAAGATGAAAGGTCATTCAGAAATGATGGGTAGCTTTTTTTCACTGAATCAAGATCGCCGACAATAGTTTCTGATCCTGATGCAATTGATGCAACGGTTGCTGCCATGGTCATCCTGTGATCATTGAAAATCAGTTTATCCGGTTTCAGTGGGTTACTTCCCTTTTTTATCATAATATCATATCCATCCTCCGTTACGGATGCTCCAAAGGATTCTGCAAGCCTTATAATCTCGCCTCTTCTGTCGCTTTCCTTCCATGTCAGCCTCAAGGTGTTTTTCAATACTACCCCATTAGAATTGAGTATGCCAATCACTGATGCAATTGGTGCAAGATCGGGGTTCCTGTCCACGTCCACTGTTATCGTATCTCCATTGCTTAAGCATGAATCAATTGTCCTTTCAGATGTGTTGTATTTCACTTTGAATCCGGCCCGGGAAAGCGCGTCCACATAATGGTGGTCCGGCTGAATGCCTGATGAGACCACATCGAGCAAATGTATACAACCACGGGACGATAGGACCCCCATTGTGACAAGAAAAGATGAGGAAGACATATCGCTTTCCACCTCTATTTGGGATTCAGGATTTCTTAACTTTCCTGTCACGTAATATTCATTTCCCTCTCTTTTTACATTGACACCGAACTTCGCGAGACAGTCTTGAGTGATATCCACATATCCCGCAGATACCTCCTTCCCAGTTACCTTGATTTTAAGGTTACTATCACCAAGGAGTGATAGCATCATAAGAAGTGAGCTGACAAACTGCGAGCTCAGGCTTGCATCAATCTCCATTGAGTGCGGGAAAAACCCGGAGGCATCCACCATGATCCCGTCCATTCTCGTTTCAAATCTGCAGCCAACACTCTCAAGAGCAGAAATTAGAGGTGAAAAGTCACGCCTGATCAGGGATTTTTCCATTCTAACATACGTTACACTCTTTTTTAAGCACAGGAGGGAAATGGCCATTCTTGCAGATGTTGCACTCTCTCCACAATATATTTCTTCCGGAACCCTAAAAGACGGATAGACACTTATCTCAGAACCAGACACCAGAACATCGCTCCCGCATTGTGCTGCAATGCCTGCTGCTATGCCTTCATCCTGGGAATGCGATATATTCACCATTCTGACCGGTATATCAGAGAAAGCTGAAAGCAGGAGAAGACGCTGGGTATAATGCTTCGAGCCAGGAATTCTTATCTGCCCCCTGATATCTGATGGAAAGAATCTACACATTTTCAGTGTGAGTCACCATACCATTATTGGTAAACGACGTGAGTCTTACAGTTTTTCCAAGACTCTCCATCTTTTCAGCTGCAGCTCTTGCATCTTCCCTCCTGCCAAATACTCCAAACACAGCCGGGCCCTTCCCTGACTGGCCGGAAAATGATGCTCCCATTGAGTACATTTCAGAAATGAGATTTTGCGAAAGGCCTGTGATGGAACCACATGCATAACCGTTCAGAATCATTGATTCGTAGAGAAATCCCTGTAGCAGCATCCTGAGTATGGAATCGGAAACCCTGGAGAGTTTTTTGAAGTCGAGCAAATTGATATCTCCAGACCTTCTCCTGTTCCTGTCTGCAACAACAACAACCGGGACCGGACTGACCGTTCTCCTTTCCAGTATCTTCCTATTCCTGTTATCAGCTATGCACATTCCGCCATAGAATGATGCGGACAGATCGTCATAAGCCCCAGTTACAGAAGTGCCGTTCTTTATGGAGGCTCTTGCGGCATGTGCAATGACAGTTTCCGGATCAAGTTCTATCTGGTTTATCCTCAGGTATCCCTCAACAAGCGAAAGTGTTAATGCGCTGCTGCTCTTAAGACCGTTTGACGCTGGAATCTTGCTTCTTATCCTGACACGATAATCGGTTCCGCACTTGAAGATGGAGTTCAGATATGAGAAAGTGAGAGCTATTGTCTTAAGGTTCCTTACCCTCTTCTTTTCCTCCTTTTCCATCATAACCTCCATGGGAAGATCAAGAGCAACTGCCGCCCCTTTTCCATTTGCAAAGGCAGAAAGTGCGGAAATACCACCATTGCAGATGACTGTGACTTTATGCATGATCCATGATCTCCATTGCTTCATCAAAATAAGCCCTCATATCTGATGGAGAAACGCTTATATCAAACCATTTGCGCAGATTCTCAATCGCCTGATAGATGAAGATATCGTTGCCGGTTACGATGGAACCACCCCTGACACTTGCTTCAGTCAAAAATTCCGTCATGTTTTTGGAATAGACGAAATCAATTGCAAGGAAACCTTCAGAAAGCCGCGGAGGAAGTTTTAATCCGGTATCTGATTTACCCATCATCCCCAGTGGAGTGCAGTTGATTACAGAATCAATCTCCCCAAGATTACCGATATCATCATAATTTTTGATAACGGCACCTCTTTCCCTAAACCAGCCATGAACATTGCCGGTATTTCTGGAAACAACAAATATTTCGCCGGGAGAAAATGCCTTCTGAATTGCATAAAAGGCGGTCCTGGCCGTTCCTCCAGACCCATAAATGAGAACTCTTCCAAGATTTCTATCCATATCATGCGGCAGCGCATTCATAAACCCATAAAAGTCTGAGTTGTATCCCATGGTCTTTCCTTTGCCTGCCACAACCAGATTAACGCTTCCTGTTGATTCAGATATGGTATCAATGCTGTCCATGTAAGAAACAGCCTTCTCCTTATATGGAATAGTCACGTTGAACCCGCTGAAAAAGTTAGGAAGCTCCTTCATTATATCGTTGAAATGCCATGGATGTATGTCTACAGAGATGTAGATATTTCTCAACTTCCTTTCGGTGAATATAGTGTTGTAGATCAGCTGCCCCGGCGATTTCTGAACAGGATGGCCGATAAGGCCCAGTAGGTTATCACTTCCACTGATCATTGCTTAACCAGTCCCGAAGAAACAAAGAGGCTTCATTCTTTTCTGCATTTTTCATAACAGGATGACCTGGTGAGTCAACAAAGCTCATGGTTATGCTGTCCCCCGCGCTTTTTTTATCAAGATTCAGATAGGCAGGAATCTCATCCAGTTTGAACGGGTAATCAAATCTTATCCTGATTCCATAGTTTTTCATGAATGATCTCACTGTTCCGGAACAGATATCTTTGATGCCAAAGACCTTCTGCCCGAACTCAGATTCTGCCATTATGCCAAGCAGGACGGCATTGCCATGTGGTATCCTGCCAGAAGAGCATGCCTCTATCACATGGCCAAATGTGTGACCGAAATTAAGTATCTTTCTTTCGCCCGTATCAAGAGGGTCTGCCTCGACGAATTTCTTCTTAACCATTATTCCCAGCTCTATGATATTCTCGAGATCTGTATTGATAAGATCTGCAATGTCCTTGTGGCTCTCCAGTATGCCCAGAATGGCAGGGTTACCTATAAAACCGTATTTTAGAAGCTCTCCAAGCGAATCCAACACAACACCCTGTTCACTCCTCTTTATGAAACGTGTATCACAGAACACGGCCACAGGATTGTGAAAAGTTCCGATCAGGTTCTTTACTCCATGAAAATTCACTCCGTTTTTTCCCCCTATGGAGCTGTCAACCTGAGCAAGTAGGGTTGTTGGAAATGCTAAGAGATCTATACCCCTCATGTAAGATGCTGAAGCAAATCCTGTGACATCACCTAGAGTACCTCCGCCGGCATATGCTATGGCATCACCTCTCTCAATGGAATTCTCCATAATGGTGCTGATGATTGAGTAATATGCATCCAGATTTTTTTGATCCTCACCGTCAGAAACCTCAACGGTCCGTATAGTGGAACCGTCCGTATATTCAGACAATATGTCATCATATCTTGCCTTAATATTCCGTGAGACCAGAAATAGGATCTTCCCGTAACTGGAATAAATTTTCCTGAAGGTCTCCTTCATATGATCACCTATGTAAATTTGCGTTCTGGTAGGCATGATATTTCCGTTAAGGGTTATTTCAATCCTTTTCATCTTCATCGGTAAGGTTTGTGATTGCATTTATTCCTTTCCTTTTTATAATATATTCCTTTCGTAAAATATCATGTAATGCCATCATGCGTAATCTTAATCAGTATCAGAAAAACAGAGATGCGAGATGTTATCAGGCACCTGAACAAAGCAGATCAAATTTATAGAACTTAATAATAACCCCTGAAGGATAGGTAT
>JAMCUH010000024.1 GCA_023379435.1 Thermoplasmatota archaeon
AGTTCAGTTATCCCTTGAATCTCCTCATTTTCAACGGGTTTCAGGTACCTCAGAATATCCTTCTTATATCCTTCGCTGAATCCTTTCTGGTCCATTCATTTCTTTAATTCTTTGTTGTATTTTGATGCCGGAGGCAATGTTTTAGGGCTTCGCAAGCAGGAGGCCTCGGGTTCAAATCCCGACCGGTCCTTTCGATCTGCAAGTAGGGGGCCGGAGTTGCTTATTCTGCCTTCTGGAAACTATTGTATTCCTGACACTCTCATATATCCATACAGAATGAGAATTACGGAAACAATTATTGCAACCACATCACTTGGAACAGTCCTGTTGAAACTTCCCCCAATTAGCATTATGATCAGAATAATTGAGCTAAAGGCCCATAGCGATTTCCTTTTCATCTCCACTATGGTGCCAAATTTGCTGAAGTACTGGAAGAGATAGATCATTAAAAGAAGCAGTGCCAGAGTTTCCGGAACCAAAAGTACAGGAAGGCGGTTTCCGAAAATGAAGGGAAGAATCATTCCAGCAGCAAAGGGGATTAAAACGCCATATTCTGCTTGGGTGCTCAATTTTTCTATTTCTTCCCTTGCTGGTAGAGAATTTTTCCATGCTGCAAATATCAATAAAAGAAGCAACAGTATGAGAAGAAAAACCGGTAGAATTCCAGGTACTCTTCCAGCCGAAATGGACGCAACCATCAGGAAGTAATAGATCACTATGGTTGCGGGAATTATGATCATGTAGTTCCTTCTGGAGAGAATAGGATTCTGCAGTATTTCCGGCCAGATAACCCTCAGGATGAACAGGGTTGTAATGACTGTGATCACAGCATGAAGCATCATCACATATATGGTCCAGGTGAGGTTCAGTCCATATGTGGTGAGCCATAATTCATGTGTGCCGGTAGCTTCCATCGTGAATATGGATATCCCTTCTTCAAGAATCCCATAAATAAGTCCTAAAATGTAAATTGTACCCAGTTTGAGACTGTATCTAGCAGAAATATCTGCAATGATAGCCACCTGGAACCCGTAAAAAGCGAGACCGGCCAGGAAGGATACGGGATATTGCAATATTCCCTCAACACTTGTGGAACCGGTCAGGATCTCGGCTTCAAAGAAACTTAGAAGGGCGATCAGCAGAATGGTGGCAGACAAAGAATAACGTGTTGATTGTGTATTCATGGTCAGATTATCTGTATCGGTCAAGTCTCATCCCATGGGCAAGACATATTGTCTGTGTCACATATAATGTTTTTTGGTTCATCCTGGATTTCTATGGGTGATGGGATAAAGCTGCATATTCCTGCAATGGGGATATATTGCAGTCTTTAGATCAGATGTCTTCGGTATCTCCTATTTCTGCCGGTATTTATCGGGGGATTCTCTGAGGAGTGGAGCCATAGATACCTTGTCTTCTTCAGGGTCTCCTTTGAATCCGCCATCCTGGTCCACCCTCCTGACGCTATCAAGTGCCCTGTTCGTGTGCTCCATTATGTGGAACATGTAGAACACCATCTTTGATTCCGCATCCCTGACGTTGGATTTCGTGGATGCTATGAACGGATCCCGCATGTCCATGGAGACCTCCTCTATCTCCGATGCCGCATCCTTTCCTATTTTTGTGTATTAGAGATCAAGGAACTCCTGTTTCCTGTCAAATTGAGCGTTATCCACTCAGGGGTTGTCGAGATCGTAAACGATCGTAACATAATGGTGATACTTTCCATAGTATTTCTCATCAACGCCGATCCTCGCTGGGGCGGAGTCTTTTCTGATCGGATCCAGTACAGAATGTTTTATTGTTCTTTTTGGTGAATGAACCATCCTTTGATCTTCTCGTTTTTCCTTCGGATCGGGGTTCCTCATGCTTCACATGTCCCGGATCTGAGGTGATGAAGGTGGCATCTTGGGCTGAACCTTTCTTAACCCTGATGCCTTTCAATTCAAGCTGCCTCTGAAGTTCGTTCCATATGATACGATCTCTTCCAGTCTTTGCTAATCTCTCCCGGAAGTACCATATGGTCCTTGCATCCGGTAACAGATCGGGATAGTCCAGGAAGTTCATGAATGATATCCTGACAAGAATCTCCTTCTCTGCCTGTTCATCCACAAGGTTGTACAGACTCTGGAGGTACAGGATCTTCACCATGGTAATGACAGGAACGTTTGGCCTTCCTCCCCTGTCTGTATCATTGTGGTATAGATCCTTCAGAAGTTGAGGGAGGGCAGTCCAGTCAGTTGCTTCCTTGGCTAATGCAAGTGGATCGTTGACAAAATATTGCTTGTACTTCTCCTTAAGAGCTGTATCGAAGAGGTCACTCATCCAGTAACATGGCTGATTCATGAATAAATGTTATTGTTACCTGATCTGTTCAGGAGGGGTGTTTTTAGAAATCCTCAATTGATGCTAAGCAACCACATATAGTTAAAGAGTTCACAAAACCCCTTCGGATTTCAGTCTGGTATACATTATGAACGGTCATGATGCAATTCTTTTACATTGTGATAAGGGAGCGTTTAAATTTTGTAAACCCTTCCTTCATTATGCAGGAAAAAGTTTTTTACGCCATCATTTCCGCGATAGTCATTATAGGAGGAGTGGGTATTGGCGTTGCTTATGACCATCAAATCGCTACTCTTAGCAGCAGCCAGAGCGGTATTCAGCAAAGTCACGGTGCATATCACCTTGACTTGATAGAGGTCATGGATGCCAACTACAACAGTTCGGTTGGAGCCCAACCCAGGTACTATGAGGATGCGAAAGGCACACTTCAATCCACTTCGAATATAACCCTGCCTACACACACACAAATAACTGTCACCATCACTTCGTACGATATGGGTAACGCATCGGTACCTGCGCAGTACTTGACTGCCAGTGGAGTTCTAAATGATCAGGTCTATGTCATAAACGGCACTACTGCAATGGGAAGCAATATTTCGAAGTCGTGGTCAGCAAATATGTCTTCCTTCCCAGCATCAAAGGTGTTGCATACGTTTACCATATTGCAAGGATCGAACACCGTTGTTAACATACCTGTGATGCCGGGATATACTGAGATCGCTTCTTTTTACCTGAACAGCACCGGAAGTTATATCTGGCAGTGTGAGGCTGCTTGCGGTACTGGGCCAACAGGATGGGGTGGCGCAATGTCCACTCCTGGCTGGATGACAGGAATTCTTTATGTCCAATAAATTATAGGGCATATCAGTTTATGAGAAACAGCACAAACAGTACCTTCCCAGCATCCGGGAGGCCACAGGTTATAAGGCGGATTATATTCTATGGACGTTTTCTATTAACCCCTTAACTTTGTTGTCTGTAGATATCCGTACAAACCTTTTTTCATGGCCTTTTCATGCATATAATAATGTCAACATTCAAGGATTTCAGCCTTCCGGAAATGTATGAAACGAT
>JAMCUH010000025.1 GCA_023379435.1 Thermoplasmatota archaeon
GATTGTCTGATTCCTTGATGTAATGGTGGGAAATACCACCATTATAAATAAACTTTGCCTTTATTCATGA
The DNA here is from genome assembly GCA_023379435.1 of Thermoplasmatota archaeon. Classification (GTDB taxonomy): domain Archaea; phylum Thermoplasmatota; class Thermoplasmata; order Thermoplasmatales; family Thermoplasmataceae; genus WAQW01. The sequence continues at coordinate 71 of JAMCUH010000025.1, forward strand.
ACCAATGAATTATGGAGAAATCAGAAATTAATGGTGGTAAGAATCCGGGAGTTCAGGTAAATATGAAAATTTCTGCAAGAACGCTCCGTAAGAGGATTGATTCTGTTCTTGAAAAGAAAGTGCTTTCATCATATCCTATTCTTGATCAGACAGCGTTTGTGGGATTCAGTGTTGCAATAATAGCAATCCTCCTTGATCCGGCATATGATACAACAGTTATGATGGATTCAGTTCTCAGATTAAAGACCATTTCTGAAATGTATTTACTGTATATGAACAGAAATGGTATGTTAACGATCCTGGTATGCTATGAATCTCTCCGGGATCTTGATAACTGCATTCAGGAGGTGAAGGAACATTATGATAATTTTGCTGTATTTACCAAATTCGAGACACTGTTAAATGAGCATTTTGTGATTGATTCCAATAATAATGGACACTGGAAATAGACCATGTAGAACTTGGAGGAATGAGTCACCTTTCCTGAATTCAAGGAATATTTATTTTTAGAATATCATGGTTATCATTTCCATTAAGAACGTTTGATTTCACTCATTTCCTTACAAGAAACGTTTTCATGCCATGCATGCTTGCATTATTTCTCCACTCACGTTCAGCACTCAGCTTCGCACCGGAGAGATGATCCATGAGGACGTCAAATGCAATCTCGACTTCCATTCTTGCAAGCTGTGATCCTATGCAGAAATGTATCCCCTTGCTGAATGACAGATGCTTATTTTCTTTCCTTGTAATGTCCAGTGTATTTGGATTTTCAAATACCTCAGGATCACGGTTGGCTGAACCTAGTATTGCTGATACCTTCGAACCCATTTTAATTCAGATCCAGAAATTAGAGTATCCTTATAGACAGCTGTGGCTGTCTGGTGCACTGGCGGATCATATCTCAGGAGCTCCTCAATTGCACTTTTAAGGAGAGACCTATCATACCTGAGCATATCCATCTGATCCATGTTTTTCGGAAGGGCAAGAAAACCATTCCCTATGAGGTTCGTTGTTGTTTCGTGACCTTGCCAGGAAGCGTTAATAATGATGCATGAGAAGGAAAGGGAAAAGCATTGGGTAGTGGAAAGGGTTGACCCGCCTTAAGCATAAGGATGAATTGCTAACCTTTTCCGGTGTTTTAAGCTTTGTGAGCCGGATATACGACATCCTTCACAGTATGTTGTTCGGAACTGAATCAGAAAGCATGAACGTTACATATCAAAAAGAATGTGATTATTTCAGGGACCCAGCATTAAGTTACTGAAAGAAAAAAGTCGGAATGGTATGAGGGTAAATGATTGTTCAAAAGCATAACTCAAGATATCAAGGGTAGAAGACTTCACTATATGCCTTTCTCGCGGGACTTGCTCACTGAATCTCTCAGGCCGTTTATATACCCTATGGCATAGAGTCTGTTAAGATATGAATATCCTGGAACATCAGTGTCATCACCACTTAAGGTTGGAACATGATCGACCCTCATTATTCCATCAAAATCTGTATCGGAATAAGCTTCCATGCATTTTACAAGATCCGTCTTACCTCTTCCCAATGGTACTTCAATGAATTCCTCCTTACTTCCCAGAACATCCCTGAAGTGAACGAAAAATATCTTCTTTCCAAAATGCCTTATAACTTCCGGCAGATTTTCACTCATGAGAGTAAAATTGCCCTGACACAGGGTTATTCCGTTGTACTCACTTGTATTAATTCTCAGCAGCCTGTCGTAGGATTCAGGCGAATTCATTATTCTAGGAATTCCGAGAAATTCATCGACGGGAGGGTCATCAGGATGCATCGCTAGCCGGACGTTGTTCTCCTCGGCTACCGGTATTATTCTGTCAAGGAACCACTTAAGGCTATTCCATAGATCAGAATGCGTTGTCCTCACTGGATAAGGTTCCGCATCCTTCAAGTCTTCAATTCTGAATCCTGAGGCAACACCATAATCAGTGCTTCTGTGGGTAAACGTTCTTGTCCAGCCCACACCCCCCATCCAGCTGTAGCACCAAAGACCTATGCCAAGCTTGCCCATGTTCTCGATGAGCTTCGTTACCTTCTCAATATCTTCTTCTCTCCCATCCTGCGAGAATATGATCCTGCTCATTGGCGGGTTATCCTCAATTGCAACAAGATTGAAGCCGGAATCCTTCACCATATTCCTGTATCTTGCTAGAGGAACGTACTCCCAGGGCTTGAATTCCGCACTTTGCCTCCAATCCTTCCATCCCCTAGGAAGCGTTCCAACAATATTTTTTATGCCGATTTCCTTCAGCATTTTCCAGTAAGAATTGGGTTTTTCATCAGTGAGAATTTCCGCAATACTGAAATTGAGCATAATTCAGGGTAGATATGGTCTGTATAATTATTTTGCATTTTCATATTGTGACTAAAAGAGAAGATTGATACCGGCGTTTATTATCAGAAAAATAATCCACTGTTGAAAAGCACAATATTCCCCCAGCTGAAGAATACTACCACATTGACACAGAGAGAAAATTCAGAACCATTATGAATCTTGATCTTCAGGCAACGAAGGCATACCATCTCAGGATTGCACTTCAGAGTTTATGGACAATACCAGGGGTAATCGCTTCAAAATATCCTGAGAAATGGATCATATAGCCCTTTAGATCCAGAATAAAAGAGGTGGTGAAACAGGGAAAGATCATTAAGAGAAATTTCCGGAGGATAATTGATGCCATCACATTTGTTCTCAGCAATTCCGTTGCTGGATAAGCAACAGGATCAGGATAGCACTCTAGCGTTCCTATATCTCAAAGGGGGAGAATACAGGGATACCCTTATGTTCTATGTTGCAGGAAATCTTAATTTATTGACACTTCTGTGATATCAAAACTAGTAATGACTTATGTATCCACCATAAATTGAAAAGAGCCATACCTATTAGAGCAAACTTATATCAAGATTAGTAGAACTTTAGTAGAACTGCATAAGAAGGTTTTCCTTCACGAATATTGTTACCTTATCCTGATGATCAAACATCGCATTGCGAGCAAGCTCCGGATCTCCGCTCTTTATGCATCTAAGCACATTTATGTGTTCTTCAAGATCCTCGATCCTCCTGTTATATACAGTGAAAAGGGAGAGTCGGACTATCTTCAGTTTCAGCCTTATCTCCTCAATATACTTCAGGAGGTATTTGTTTCCAGACATACCGGCTATTATGGAGTGGAAATTTCCGCTAAGTTCTGCTAGCCTTACCGCATCAGAGATTTCGCTTTTAAGTATTTCCTTTATATCTTCAGTGATCTTTTCCATTTCGGAAATGGAAGTCTCATTCATCTTTAATGTTGCAAGAAACGCAGCCTCTCCCTCGAGGACCCTTTTGACATCGTAGAGCATCATAACCTCTGCCGCTGAAAGGGTGAATACATAGTAATACCTGCCATCCCGGGAGATCAGATTCTCGCTTTCAAGTTCTGCGAGAGCCTCTCTTATTGGGGTTTTGCTCACATTCAGGCTGTGGGAAAGGGAGTCAATATTTATGTATTTTCCGCTCTTGTATTTTCCCGAGACAAGCCCTTCCAGCACATGATTATAAACAATAGCGCGAAGCTTTTCCCCGTCATTCATTATAATAAAGATAGATGATTTTCTTATTTAAGCTATTGTATAAAAAAATATGTCCATGGAAACATTAATAAGAGGATTTCCATTCATAACTTCTGGAATCGTAGCTGCAGTCCAAAAGGCATCCGCCTTCCGGAATTGTCCAAATTGCTCTTGTGGCAAAGTTCCAAGTGTCAAAATCCATCATTACTGGGAGGTTGAAATAATAGTGACAGGTGATCATATACTTTCCGTCAGGAATCTTTCCATACAGTACTTTAGTGAGAGGGGATCTACTATAGCCGTTGACAGGGTTGATTTGGACATACCCAGGGGAGAGATATTTTCAGTTGTTGGTGAATCGGGATGCGGGAAATCCACCTTAGCTTCTTCACTTGTTGCCTCTATTGAATATCCGGCTGACAGAATTTCTGGAAGTGTTCTGTACAACTCCGCGGATCTGCTTACTATGAGGAGAGAGGCTCTCAGAAAAATCCTGATGCGGAAGATAAGCATAGTACCGCAGGCAGCAATGAACTCTCTAAATCCTGTCATCAGGATTGGCGAGGAAATCAGGGATATAGTCATGAGTCATGACCCTGAGCATTTCAGGGACTATGATGTAAAGGTTGAAGAGCTTCTTGAGTATGTAGAGCTTCCAAAAACTGTTCTCAGTATGTTCCCTCACCAGTTGAGTGGCGGGATGAAGCAGAGGGTACTCATAGCAATCTCGCTTCTCATGGATCCTGAACTGGTTATCATGGATGAACCGACCACAGGTCTTGACGTTGTGGTTCAGAAAAATATTTTAGATATTATAAGAAAAATCAATAAGGAAAAGGGTACCACCATTGTTCTCGTTTCCCATGACTTATCTGTTGCAGGCTATATTTCAAAACGGACCGCGGTTATGTATGCAGGTAAGATTGTGGAAATCGGGCTCACGTCACAAGTTTCCAGTGATCCATTGCATCCTTACACAACCGCACTGCTAAGAAGCATACCGAGAATCGAAAAACGTAACAAACCGCTTCCCACCATAAAGGGATCTCCGCCGAAAATTATGGCTCCACAGATACTTTGCCCCTTCAGAGACAGATGTTCCGACAGGTTCGATATGTGCGACAGGATTCCTGTCAATGACATTATTGTTGGCGATAGAGTGGTGAAATGCCTGCTTTATGATTCAAAATACGGCAGAAGAACCTCCTCGAACCCGGAGGAAGAAGACAAGATGACTCAAATACCAGTGGATCTTTTCAGGAAAAGCTTCGTGGGAAGTGATGACACCATAACTCTGACTGATATAACAAAAACGTTCGTTTCTAAAAGTGGTTTTAGATCCAGACATGAAGTAAAGGCGCTTAGGGGAGTGTCGCTGTCAGTCCGCCCCGGAGAAATTCGGGCACTTGTTGGTGCCTCAGGAAGTGGCAAGTCCACCATAGCCAATATAATAATGGCTGAATTCAAGCCGGACAGCGGTAAACTTTTAGTCGGAGGGAAAGACTATTCCGCTGCAAAGGGGAGGGATGTAAGGGAACTTAGAAAGCAGGTGCAGCTGGTATTCCAGGATCCATACTCCTCACTGAGTCCCATCCACACAGTCCTGTACCAGATTATGAGACCCCTCATGATAAATAATGATATCAGTAAAAGTGAAGGGGAGAAAAGAGCCAGAATGCTTTTACAGGCTGTAAAACTGGTACCGGTTGATACCTATATCAGCAAGAACCCAAATGAACTTTCCGGAGGGCAGAGACAACGTGTAGCCATAGCCAAAGCAATAGCTGTTGGTGCCAGATTCCTTGTAGCGGATGAGCCGGTTTCAATGCTTGATGCATCGGTAAGGGCCGAAATACTAAACCTCCTGAAGGAGCTTAAGGAAAAGTTTAATCTTGGAATTCTTTATATAACACATGATATATCTACCATTTCTTATCTTTGTGATTATATATATGTAATAAAGGATGGGTTGATAGTTGAAGAGGGAGACCCGATGGAAATCATTACGAAACCCTCCCATCCCTACACCGTAGAACTCATAGACTCCATAATATGATCAGGGGAGGAAAAATTTCAGAACTTTTCCTCCCTTATGCTATTCAAATCAAGGTCTTTTATCCGCATGGCAATCTTGCTGAACATGCGTATTTTCGAACCGCTCCGCACGTAAATCGGCAAGATGTCAAGAGGAAACCTGTCTTCTATCCACTCTCCTCCGTCTATCTTCTCCCTGGACCAAAAATCGACCCATTTGCCTTTCGGAATGTAGATCTGTCTGTATCCAGATTCATCGAAAATCGGTGCGACCATTATGTCTTTTCCCAGCATGAACTGGTCTCCTATGTCTGTCACCGAAGGATCCTCCGGAAATTCAAGCAACAGGGACCTGACCAGAGGGACGCCATTATCAAAGGAATACTTTGCCTCATCCCATATGTACGGGAGAAGGGAATACCTCAGTTCCATATACTTTTTGAAAACAGCTATTGCATTTCTACCATAATGCCATGGTTCAGGCAATGAACCGTGAATCTTTATGTGTGAAAAGAGGGAGCCAAGTTCAACCCATCTGCAGTACTGTTCCTCAGTCTGTTTCTCAATTTTCTCTCCAATCAGGCCACCAGTTCCCGGGATATCAAAGGATGTAAAGAGCGCGCCGCTGGTAAGATACGAGAGACTGCCTGCGAGGGTGTTTCTCATCCCCTCCCATGAGGAGTTTGAATCACCATTCCATTGAATGGCTACCGTGTGTGACCGAATGGAACCTGACCTTCCCCATATCATGTTTTCCCTGTTCGCTTCAAGAGCACCCTCAAATGCGGACAACTGATAAAGGTCACCAAGCTCATTCCTTATATGAAATCCTTCATCCCCATAGTGATCCACACCAGAAAGGGGAACAGTCTCCCCAAAATCCGTCATGACGCAGTCTGCATTTGACCGCACCAGGAGTTCCTTAATGAGACCCTTGTATGCATTGAAACCGTCTGGGTTGGAAAAATCCCACATTGCTCTGGGAGGCCGGAAAAGCGGGTCAGGATCGGGGACAAGAGCAAATTCGTTATCCCTCGTCTTGAGCAGAACGTCCTGATATTTTTTGTAGAATTCACTCTTCAGGTTAAGGTATGGATTCACCCAGAGCGACAGATGCAATCCTTTGCTCTTAAGGTAATCACCAACCTCATTATCACTTTTGAAACGTTCCCTATTCCATTTGAATTCACATACCTGAAGGCCAGGATAATAATCGCCCAACCATTGGGGATCAAGCGCTACTACCTCAACGGGTATAGAATATTCATCAAATTTCTGCAGAGTCTGTTCAATTTCCTTTACGGACTTGTATGCCACGCCTATCCACCTGCTTATCCAAAGGCCGAACGACCATTTTGGTGGCAAAGCCGGCTTCCTGTCCAGAGACTCATACAGTGAAATGATCTTCTTGGGCTCTCCGGTGAAAACAACTAAGGATACGCAGTCAAGAGGTACAGTAACGGTTATCAGACATGATAGTTTTGCTCCGAAATTGAATTCTACCGGGGAATAGGTGTTTACCAATAACCCGATACCTGCATTGGAGAGAAAAAAAGGTATTCCCTTGTAGACACCGTCGGCTGACTGCCCGTTGTTATCTATGGGAAATGTAACGATTCTTGTGCCCCATTTATTGTATCGTGTGAATGATTCTCCAACTCCGTATATTCCCTTATTCGCTGGAATGGTGAATGAAAACCTCAGCTGGTTTGTCTTATTGTTGTATGTGAGGAAATTATCAAGTTCGCTTCCGAGCCTGAATGTGCCGTCCACCTCATCATGCGTAAAATCAGAAAGTATCCTCCTGCCATTTTTTCTTATTGTAAGTGTAAATCTCTTTCCTCTTTTGAAGGTCGCAGTATAGCCATCCGACAAAGAAATTGAATCCGCAGAATTATCCTCACCAAAGGAGCCGCCTGTGGCTATTACCTTCTTCGGTTTCTTCCCCTTCTTTGAAACATCAATGGAGATGGTACTCCCATTCAACAAGGAAAAGGAGATGTCAAACTCTTCCGTGTCTAGGTTGAGAGCATCCTTAGTCCTTCTTTCTCCAAGAATTGATCCTATACCCTTGAAATCTCCATCGTTGAAAACGCCATAGATGTCAAAATCAGCTTCGTTTCGCATTTGTAAGTAAGAAACTATTGTTATTAAAGCATTTTGGTTTTAATATATCTAAAGATCTACCTTTAATCAACGTGATCTGTTTCCCAAGGCACCTTTGATCGCATTCAGTATCAGTGAGCTATATCATTGATAAATAAAAATGGTCTTTTAAAAAGGCATTTCTCAATATATGCAAAGAGTAAAGTTAAAATATTAATACCATTGTCCAATCCTGCCCTATGTTAATCAAGCATCTTAAGACTCATGTATTGTCGGCAGTATGGAGAAATTTCGTTATTGTTGAGATTACGACCGATGAGGGGATAAAAGGTTATGGAGAAGCAACCCTGGGTGACTTTGAGCAGACTGCTGTTGCTGCCGTAAAGGATCTTGAACCATTCGTTGTGGGGAAAGAGATAGAGATAAATGAAATGACAAATTTTTTCCAGCATAACTTCTTCTGGCGAAACGGACCTGTCCTCACAACTGCCGAAAGCGCAATCGAGCAAGCCATGTGGGACGCCTTCGGAAAAACACTGAATTCCCCGGTTCACAGACTGATAGGGGGAAGTGTAAGAAGGAAGGTAAGAGTATACGCAAACGGTTTCGTTTCGGGAGACCTCAAACCGGAGGAGTTTTCCTCAAGAGCAGCGCAGATTGTTGAGAGGGGATTTAACGCCATGAAATTTGATCCGTTTGGGGGTGCCGGACCAACCATAACAACAGCACAACTTGAGAATGCATATAACCGTATAAAGGCCATAAGGGAAAGGGTCGGAGAAGATGTGGATTTGCTCATTGAAGCGCATGGACGTTTCAATCCAAGGACTGCCCTAAAGATAGCTTCAAGGATAGAGGATTTAAACCCGTTGTGGCTTGAGGAGCCCGTCCCGGAGTCAGATATAGAGTCAATGGCGGAAGTTCACAGGTCCAGCAATGTACCAATAGCCACTGGTGAAAGAATTCTTTATCTTGAAAGGTTCAGAGACCTTTTTAACGCAAGGGCTGCTGACATCATTCAGCCCGATGTTTGCCACATGGGCGGCATTCTTCCCCTGACAAGAGTAGGTGCAATGGCATCGACTTACAACGTAATGGTCGCCCCTCACAATCCCAGCGGCCCTGTATCAACTGCGGCATCACTGCAGGCGCTTTGCACTCTTCCAAACGGTCTTATCCTGGAATTCTGGCTTGATGCCGAAACGGTAAGAGAAAGTATGGTAAGAAATTACTTCACGATAAAAAATGGTTATCTGGATGTGCCCAAAGAACCAGGTCTGGGGATAGATATCGTAGAGGAATCACTTGATAGCTTTCCGTATAAGAAACTCCACTTGGAATACTATAGCGATTCTTACTATTACCATGGTGACATAAAATGAATGTTATAACTTTACTGGGAGGTAAATCGGTTTTCACCGATCGCGGAACGTTTGGAGCTTGTTCCGTGTACCTTATACGAGACGAGAAGAATATAATCGTGGATACCGGACATTTTGGAAGCAGGGACGCACTGGTCCGGAATATGGGGAACCTCGGAATAAGTGCAAATGAAGTGGACTTTGTTGTATTAACTCATCTGAACTGGGACCATTGCCTGAACGTGGACATCTTCAAGGATGCAAAGGTAGTACTCGGAAAGGAAGAATATCTGAAAGGAACACTCACCGGGGCAAATGACAGCCTGAGTGTCTTTTTCAGAAGATACTTAGAGGAGAGAGATATCCTTCTAATTGAAGGTGACAGAAAAATTTCCGAAAATGTATCTGTTATAAGTACTCCCGGGCACACCCCAGGCCATGTTGCTCTACTTGCACTCGATGAAGGCAGGAAATTGGTTTTTACGGGTGACGCTGTACCAAACATGAGGGCTTACCGGAGGGGGATCCCTGACTATGTATTCCACGATCTTTCAAAGGCGAAGGCAAGTGTTGAAAGGATTAAAGCAATGAAACCTGATGTAATATATCCTGGACATGACGACCCTTTCAATGATAGTGGTTATATCGATTATCAGCCTCTTAACATATTCGTCAAAACTTCTGAAGAGAGGGACATTTGCTTCCAGGTTAATTTTCAGGAACCACTGGCACCCCTTGTCTACGAAGGAATATGATTTCAAAGAGATGTCTCCAGAGAAATGGACTGAGAAAAGCAACCGTCTTACTCAGCATGGATTCAGTACATCTTGCTTTGTGTTACAGATATGGCAGAGACTGGACAGCCAATATTAGCTACCTCTGAAATCAAGGTCTGGAATTAATTTACAGCTCAATGATCTTTATGTGTTGATTGCACTGAAATGTAATCTTATTAATATGGCTATATCTATAATATCCTAATTAGTGTATTGAAAGGCATAAATTTATATACATTTTTTTCGTCACTACAATTATGGCAAAAGACAAATTAAAAATATTGCTTGTAGCAATATCAGTTGCAGCTCTGCTGTTGATGACCATGGTGAACGTGTCCAGCAACACTTTAAGTGCAGGAGGATATCAATACGGTGTTGCGCCGGCTTCTAATTCTAATTCCACATTTATTCTTGGGACTACCGGAGAACCCATGGTGGTAACGCTGAACCCTTACGGTCCTTACTCCTTTAATTACATCGGGTATGGGGATTCTATAATATTTTCCCCTCTTATGTATCAAATGAATGGCCTTCCGTTGTATCCCGGGCTTGCCACGGGTTATAACTATTCCAATGGCGGACAAACCATTACATTTCAGCTTAGAAGTAATGCAAAGTACAGTAATGGGGCACCCTTCAACTCTTCTGATGTGAAGTTCACATTTAACTATATTATTGCTCACCCGAGTATTGATTCAATCGGCCTGAATAATTTAATTAAAAGTATTTCGACACCTTCTTCAACCCAGGTGGTTTTCAATCTCAACGGTACCTGTTACTCATCATTATACACACTTGTATCACAGCCTATATTTTACCCACCACAGTGGCAGAACATAACAAATCCGTTCAATGCCACCATGACAGATCCAATAGGAACTGGCCCCTATATGGCTGATTCTATCACATCTTCTGGATTCCTTTTTGAAAGAAATCCATATTTCTATGGTCCTGCCCCAAACTTTGACAAGATATATTTCCCGGAATACTCAACTGGTAACGGAGAGATCACTGCATTAGAGTCAGGGGCAATAAACTGGCTGACTGGTGAATTCAATCCCGGTGCACTCGAATGGCAGGCTCAGAGCTCCAACCATCTATATTTCACACCCGCTTCGGGAACGCTCGAATTTTTCATGAATAACTGTGTCTGGCCATTGAATAATTCTAACGTCAGAACGGCCATAAGGGATATTTTCAATTTCTCTGAGCTTGCCGCCGAATCCCTGCAGTCACCGATATATAATTACTTCCCGCCGTCACTCAATGACTATATGTCTTCATCGCTGCTCGCGAAATACCCTAATGGTGTGGTATTCAAACAGAATGACACCGCTGCAGCGAATCTTATGGAGAAAGCCGGATTTCATCGGGGCAGTGACGGTTACTGGCAGGCAGCGAATGGCACTGAAATAACACTACAGATTACTGGGAATGGCGGGGCGGCTAACGTGATGGAGATGGCCAGCACCATCGAGGGATGGCTTAACTCGTTCGGAATACATGCGAACATTTATGGTCCTGCAGCTGCCACATTCTTTAATAACCTATATCTGGGTCATTATGATACGGGTATTCCATTCTTTACTGATATAATAAATCCGCTGACCGGGCTCATACCAGCGTACTCAGGAAAGTACTACGTCCCAGTCGGGCATTATACCTACGCTAACTATGAGCGTTATAACAATACCACAGTGACTAATCTCCTTACGGTAGCGAGTCATGAGGTAAACATGACTCAACAGATTAACACAATAGCGGAAGTGGAGAACATCCTGATAAATCAGACCCCTTCATTCCCTATTGTCACTGCAATCTCGCAGAATGAACTCATAACTACCGGCTTGACGAACGTTAACGAAACGCTCCTGGAACACATACTTTATTCACCGGTATTCGGACCGATATCTTCTATTGCAGTTGCTCTTATGACCATGGGATTCTCTTCATCGACTACGACACCACCAAAAGCACCATCGGCATTCGGAGTATACGATTATGTGGCAATAGGCGTAGTTATAGCTGTGGCGATAGCGGTATCATCAATATACTTCATAAGAAGGGGAAAGAACAAAAACCAGTAATCCTCTTTTCCTTATTTTCTGAGATGTGTATGCATGAATCCCAAATATCTTGCCAAGAAAATCGTATTTTACATAGGTTCATTCTGGGTGATACTTTTCATAAATTTCCTTATTCCAAGACTTATGCCAGGAAATCCAGTTATTAGCATTATCGGACAGCTATCACAGTATCATTCCATCAGTCCTGCTGAGGTCAAGAGCCTCTACCAGGTATTCGGAAGCCCTCATACTCCTATCTACATTCAGTTTTTCTCCTTTGTAGGAGAAGTGTTCAGGGGTAACTTCGGGGTTTCCATCGACTTCTACCCTCATACTGTTTTATACGTTGTTTCGCAATCCATAACCTGGACCATATTCCTTTTTGGTATTGCACTTGTTGGCAGCTTCTTTATAGGCAATTATCTTGGTTCCAAGTCTGCACTTGCTAGATCCTCCCTGGGTGACAAATCGGGGAGCGTCGTAACATTATTTCTCTATTCTTTTCCATACTTTTGGCTGGCACTGATGCTTCAGGTCATATTTGCCCTTGATTATCCCGTGTTCCCTGCCCTGAACGCTTACAATGCGCTGAAATACATTCCAGGGTTTAACCTGGGATTCATCATGTCCGTCCTGAAACATCTGATGCTACCACTTCTCACACTGTTGCTTACATCCTATGGAGGATGGTATTTGGGAATGAGGAACAATATGCTCATTACCCTGAACGATGACTATCTCAGGTATGGTAAGATGATAGGCATGAAGAATGAAATACTTCTTAAGTATGCAAGAAGAAATGCCATGATACCCAACCTTACTGCATTTGCTCTTGCCATTGGCGGTATCATAGGCGCTGGAGTTTTGGTAGACATAGTTTTTTCCTACCCGGGTTTGGGATTTACCCTATACCAGGCGATTGTCGGTGAGGATTATCCGGTAATTCAGACCGTTTTTCTGTTTATAATAATAGGTGTGCTGATTGCCAATTTTTTCATGGATTTACTCTATGCCCACCTTGATCCAAGGATAACGGAGGAGTGATCATTTGTTGGGTAATCCGTCAGGCAGCTTCCTTAACAGATTTCATATAAATCATGAAAGTGCCTTAATTACTGCGTTTAAAACCTTGCTTTACAGCGGATACTTCCGGTTCGGCATGTTTGTTATTGTTTCCATAGTAATATTTGCAATATATGGTGTTTATTTCCATCCGTACGCCCCTCAGAGGATTTTCGCCATAAACCTCCCACCTTCCAGCTCACACATTCTTGGTACTAACGAAATAGGCGAGGATATTTGGTCCGACTACCTTGTAAGTATACTTCCAACATTGGTCCTGGCACTAGAGAGTGCAGTCATTGCTCTTGCCCTATCTGTCACTGTTGGACTGGTTGCAGGTTACTATAAGGGAGTGTTTTCAGAGACCATGAGTTTTATTATCAATGTTTTCCTGCTCATACCCGGCCTGCCACTTGCCATAGTGATCTCTGCCGACCTCGAAGCGTCTCACCTTAACATTTCCAACTATGGCCTACTCCTGGTTTCTGTTATCTCCCTTTGGGCCTTCGGGGCCAGAACCATTAGGGGACAGACCATATCACTGGGCAAGAGAAACCACATAAAAATGATTCAGTATTCGGGAGAGAGCAATTTCAACATTTTGTTCAAGGAAATTCTACCATCAATGTTGCCTTATATTGGATACATCCTTACTAGTCTCGTTGTTGGAGCAATTCTTCTCCAGGCAGGGCTCCTGTTTCTCGGACTCGGGAATGAAACAAGTTTCACTCTAGGTTCCATGTTATACTGGGCAAACAATTACGGAGCGGTATTCAATAAGGAGTGGTTATGGTTCCTTCCACCCGGACTCACTATTACTGCGATAAGCATCGGTTTTGGATTAATAAGCTTCGGCCTGGACGTAATCGCTAATCCTTCACTTCGTAAATTCAAGGCTCTGACCAAGGGCAAAAAAATGTGAATTGGAGTGTCTTCCGGAGGAATCGTTCAATCAAACATGCATGATATTCAGGAAAAGAACATTATCTCTCTGAAGGATGAAATTTCAAGAACCTGTAACTCCCCATTATTTATTGGTCTGAACTCCCTCCCGCTGGAGACTGCACGGGAAAACCTAAAACCGCAGAAAACTAATCTCTCACAGTGAAATTCATAAGACGATCTCAATACATTACCGGAGAACTTTATCTTTTGCTCCCTTTCCATCCCATACTCAAAATGTCCGGTTCCGGCAATAAACAAGCCCCATGAGAGTCTTGTTATGCTATTGTCCCTTATGTAGATGGGGTGTGTTTCTATTGTGTTGACATAGCACTTCCCATCAATGCGGTGACCAGAGAAGAATTCATACCAGATACCTTCCGGCAGATATACCTGTCGTGACTCCTTATCTTTTTCAACTTGAGGTGCATAAAGAATGTTTTTTCCAAGTAAATACTCATCGTCCAGATAGTAGGCAGTCCTGTCGTTCATGAATTCCTGAAACAGACCCATTACCAGCGGTAAGCCAGTCTTTGAAGATCCATCCGCCAAATCAAGGATTGTCGGAAGGAACTGATATCTCAGGTCAAGACTCTTCCTGATCTTCTGCTTGTAACTGTCGGGTAGAATGTAAAGTTCCTGATCATTACCATCAGAGTTCTTGTGATTCCTGTAAAAGGGAAAAAACAGAGCTGTACGGTAGTACCGGTCAATCAGATCCGGGGAGGATCTCCCCAGAAATCCTCCCAAATCACATCCGCAAAACGGAATTCCGCTTATACCGAGGTTAACAACCATGGAGATCTGAAGCGTGAGATCATCATACGAAGCTGTGCTGTCACCAGTCCAGACCATTGCATATTTCTGGATTCCTGCAAATCCTGACCTTGAAAGTACGAATGGTTCTTTTCCAGCTTCCCTGAATGCTTCATGGGTTGACATTGCCTGGAATAGGGAATATGCATTTCTTGCATCGGAATGCCTTATCAGGCGACCATCAAGATTGTGAACAAGGGAAGGCGGAAAGAGATGATCTCCGGTAATGACTGTGGGCTCGTTCATATCCAGCCAAATTCCATCAATACCCTGCGAAATCCAGTCTTTTATCCAGTGTTTCCAGAGGTTCCTTGCATTATTGCGGAAATAGTCAAGAAAGGCAGATTTACCTGGCCACATTTCGCCCGTGAAAATCTCGCCATTTTCAGTTTCGATATACGATCCTATCCCTTCCCGGAATAGCTTGAAGTTCTGGTCTGCCTTGATTGAGGGGCTCACGTTTGTTATTACTCTGACTCCCTTCTCATGCAAGGCCCTGATCATACCTTCTGGATCCGGGAAAGCATCACTGTTCCATGTGAAAATATGAAATGTTTCCATGTAATGTATGTCAAGGCAGATAGCATCTAGTGGAAACTCCTTCAGATATCTATCAACCACGCTGAGAACCCTGGATGACGGAAGGTATGTAACCCTAGAAATGATGTGGCCAAAGCTCCACGAGGGTGGCAGGCACGGTAGACCGGAAAGGGAAGCCCACTGCTTTGAAATCTCTTCAAACGATCCTCCACCAATCAGAAATATTTCCAGATCTTCAGCTGGGATGTGCACCATGACGCTGTCGTATATAGAAACACCGAAATCAAACTCAACCCTCGCAGGAGAGTTAAAAAATAGGGCATGGATAGATGAACCGTCCACATGTACATAGAACGGTATATTCAAGCAGAGCGGATCCTTGAACCTCACGTATCCCCCTGGATCGACATTGACGCATGCTGTCCTGTTTCTCTTTCTGTCCATGGAGAGAGCCTTCAATCCAAGACCAAATATGTGTGATTCATCGCCTAGTTTCTCAATAAATACGATTCTTCCTGACTCTGTATTGATCTTTATGCCATGGCCTGAAAGAAAAATCGCTGGGGAACGCTCTACCTGTTCATTCCTGAGGCCAAAAGCCATAATAGGATCGGGAGCATTTATCCGGATTCTATGGATCGTTCCTGAACTAGTGACCATCACTTTCTGCTGCTTACTTTTCGTCTTAACTCACCTAATAGTTCTGCCTGCTGTGGCAATATCAAGTTCAACGGCATATGCAGTATGGGGAACATAATGGAAGGATATTCTTGTTATACGGGTTTTTCCTTTTTCCAGTTTCATGAGGTGCAGACGCTCCTTTCTCTTTTCATCCTTCGGATTTACGATATATGCCGCTGTAACTTCAAGGGGAGTTTCTATCTCTGCGACACCTTCACTCCCCAGAACCTCAAGGAGATGAATTACGCTTCCACCGTGGAACGAGCTTTTAGAACCAACCAACATTACGTTTTCGGGTCTCACCAGTACTGGTGAATATGTTCCGCTGATTTCCTGCGAATGCTGGGCATCTGTGTTAAAAACCAGTGCTTCATGGTTGAAGGAATAAGCATCTCTAAGTATATCAAGGAATGAGGATTCTTCCAAGGCAGGGTAAATACCAATGCCTGCGTTAAAGCCTTTAGCTTCTGTCAATGGAGATGGATAGAGCGGAGTTGTCACAAGTGTCGTTGAAATGGATTCGCTGGTTACAGAAAAACCGTAGCTCCCACGGTTAAATAGGGCCACAGCAATATCCTTTCCTTTAGATAGAGCAAAATTTTGGGAACACCATTCAAATTTGTCCGAATCTCCGAAGGGCATTTCACATACTGGCTGTTCCATTATTGTACCCATAGCGTCTCCATAAGCTCCGGTTGACTTATATGCCGTTTTGAAGTGGTACCTCACAACAACATGGCGGGAACTGAATTTTCCCTTTACTGATATATCTATAAAGGGAAGATAGCTATCTATCTTTATGGTTTCAGTAAAATTCCCCACTTTGTAATTTCTCTCAATTGTGAATACGTTAAGATGATCCGACCTGAAAGTATTCCTCACTGTAACGTGAGTGCAGGGGATTTCATGATCGGGGTACTCTGGATCAAGAGCCCATGCATCATTTCTATCAGTATGGTGCCAGTAAAGCTTAATTCGTCCAGTTCCCCATGGTTTATTATCCATCCTTCTTGTAATGGAAATTCCGCAGGCGTTTAACTTGATTGTGAACTCCCTCCAATCAAGGGTTTCTTCCTCGGTCTCACTTGTTCTATTTCTGATATCATGGCTGGGGGTGGGATCAACAGAATGTGAGTATATTGCTGCACCAAACGCGGGTATGTCCCTGTCCCTGAAAACCAAGATGTTGGAAGAAATCCTTGTAGCAGGGATCTTTCTATTATCCCTATATAGCAAAATAGTTTTCCTGCTCCTTATGGAGAAAGTGAATTCGTTGAGTCTCATGGGAGCTGTATTCAGCACAACAAAATGTTCCTTGAATTCTTCTTTTCTCCTGAAGTATTTGGTTAGTATTCTCTTAACGTCGAGCAGACATTTTTCCGTCTCCCTTACATCGTTACGAACCTGAACAGAAACCTTGTCTATGACAGTGCCCGAAATAATGTCGTGGAAATGCCCTCTTAGTATGCTCTTCCAGAGGGAATCACTATTACTCAGGGAATTTTGAACTACAAGACCCATCCATAATTCATAGGTCAGGAGTTTCTGTTCTGCGATTCTAAGTTCAGATTTTAAGGACAGGTCAGTTGTATAGATTCCCCTGTTATATCGCATATAGATATCTCCATCAAAATAGGGAAGATCAGCGTTATTCCTGGTCATGAAGTAGGACGGATCGCCCATTATGATCTCCGGTAGAATGTTCATTTTTCTATACCTCTTTATCCTATGAAGCATGTCGTAGCTTGGCCCGCCTCCACCATCGCCAAACCCAAATGTGTAAAGGAGCATTCCGGTACCACCGTCACTGGTATAGGCCTTCCACGCGGAAAGTATGTTCTGAAGCGTTGCTGTTCCATTGAACGCCGTCCCCTTGACACCAAATATATGCGTTCTGACGCCACCGGCCATAGAGGTTCCCCACATGAAGTCTCTGTGCGGGACATTTGAGGTATCCCCGGGATACAGCTTGGCGGTAAAGAAGGCTTCAACACCGCAGGACCTTAGGAGATTAGAAAGACCATAGGCATACCCGAACGAATCAGGAAGAAACACGATTTTCGATTCCCGGCCCTCAAGATATTCCTGCGAAAAACAATTCCCAAGTGTAAGCTGCCTAATTACAGACTCAGCGTCGGGCATTTGGCCTTCGATTTCAACCCAGAGTGTTTCAACGGGAAAGATCCTCTTTGCCTTTATCATCTCAATAAATCTATTGAACAATTCAGGCTGTCCCTCCCTCAGATACTCCCACAACTGTGGCTGCGTCACCGTGAATTTCCATCCACGTATTTTCTCCAGAAGAAAAAGTTGTGACGCAATGGTTACGCTGATCTTTTTCTTTGTGTCATCGTATGTCCATAACCAGGCAAGATCAAGATGAGAGTGGCCTGTAAACAGGATAGAGCCATCGGGTCTCTTCCTTGTGTTCATAAGTGCAAATACAGATGAGAGTTTTTTCTTAACAGTCCTGAGAATGTCCATTCTCAAGTGTCTCGGTACTTTATGAATTACTTTCTCATCGCCCTGTTCAAGAGATATACCAAGGGATTCCAAATCAGCTCTGTTTTCGGCATGTTCCACATAACTCTTCCAAGCGTCGTAATCAGGCTCGCAGTCGTAAAGCGGTTTAATTGCCCGTACCAGTGATGCAAGTATGCTCTCTTTAAATTCTGTTTCAAGGAACTCACTAAACGCTGCTTCGTGTAAAACATACAGATCATAGAAAACATTCTCCGCAAGGCTGTTCTTTTTAAACAGGAAAAGCTGCTTTATGTCTGAATATTCCATCTGATAGGCATTTGAACGAAACCTGTAAATTTCAAGAACTAGGTGTATATAATCATCTACTGCGCATTTCAACTGGACTTCTCTGTGATTCTCGTCAATGCCAGATACCACTTCACCATTTACCTTCAGAAGACCGGAACCATTCATTTGAATGTATATCCAGGGGTCTTTGTAGGGGGAGCGCAAATCAGTATAGAATATGAGTTTATTTTCATCACCAAATTTTATATTGGCGGGTAATCTCACATTCCGGTCTTTACTTGTACCATCTATCTGCTGCTCTAACTCCAGGCTACCTATTTCGATCTTTTCTTCCCTTATCCAACTCTCTACTGCACTTACCCAAAAGCCAACTCTGTCGCGGAAAAAATATGACATTTTTTAACTCCTTAAAATTTAACACTATCTATTTTACTGCTCTTGACACTCATCAATGATGTATTCCTACTCACAGGACTCCATCCCTAATCTCCTCGGGATCAGGCAGCCTGCTAATTATTCTGCCACCATCGACCACTATCTCGTTTCCGGTCATGAAGGTATTCATGTCGGAGAGCAGAAAAAGAATCAGGTCACTTACTTCAGCTGCATTTCCCATTCTTCCAACCAATGTGGCTGCCCTTCTATTCAGGCCGTCGATGGATGTTATCCTTTCTTTCCTTGTCAGGATAGGGCCAGGAATTACCGTCGTGACAAGAATATTTTTGCTAGAAAAATCTGCCGCTATGGATCTGGTCATGGAAAGAATTCCCCCCTTGGTAGATACGTATGGAAAGGATGATTGAAGAGGAAGAAGAGACTGTACGGCTCCCACGTTGATAATCTTTCCACCTTTTTCTTTCCTTAGAAATACCTTGATCGCCGATTTTGATAGAAGAAAGAATGAAGTCATATTCAGGTTAGTCATGGAAAACCATTCTTGTTCAGTTGTTTCCAGTATGTTAAAACGTGAGTTTCTCGATGCGTTGTTAACAATGCCATCAAGCCGGTCAAGTGACTCGATCTTTTTCTGCACTTTCCTAATATCTTCAATGACACAAAGGTCTGCCTCTATGAATTCAATATTCCTGTTACTGGATTCCTCAATGAGGCTTTCGTATTTGCTTCTATTTCTTCCTACAACAATAACTTGCGCTCCACGGGAATCAAGTTCAAGAGAAAGTGACCTTCCTATACCGGAGCTCCCGCCTGTTATAACGTATGATTTACTTTCGAAATTGTAGTCGTGCACAATGGTTATTCTTATATCTGTATTAAAATTTATCGCATAGGAAATTTTCAATAGCGTATTATATACAGCGTGCTTTTTATAGTATAAATGTTTCAAACTTAACATCCAGATATTCTTGGCACAGTGAGTATTTTTCCGTTCCCAATTCGTTAACACAGTCATTTCTAAGCAGTTTGGTCTCTAAGCGTCAGGCAATGCAGCATTTTAATATGATTTTCACAATTTTTCATTTAATTTCTGGTTCAGCTTCAATACATTGATATTGGGTAAATTAAAATGCAATGAGGCTGCGTAAATTTAATCTCTAACTCCCGCTGTTTTACATAATAGGTATCCCTATCTTCTCGATGAGAATTCTGGACTGCTTCGGTATCTCAGAGAGCTTCCACTCCTCGCCGATCCTGAGCATCTGGACCATCTCCAGATGCT
>JAMCUH010000026.1 GCA_023379435.1 Thermoplasmatota archaeon
GGTCAGTTGAAATATTTGGAAATAGGAATGAAGGTATCAGTTTCCGAATAGATCTGAATGACATTCAATTAAAGAGAAATACCATAACGGGTTATCCGGAGATATGTTATGGAAGCAGCCTTGTTTCAAAACCTTTCAACCCTAGTGGTACAGGATGCTTTTCGTTTCCCGTATCCCTGCTTTCTCTCATGGATCAGAAGGCTGAAATTGTAATTTCCTATGAGATAAGGCAGTACTTTCCCAGTGTTTTACCCTTCAACCTGTCTCTTGATATATGGATTCTAAGTGATCCGAGGGAAGGAAAAATGCCTGGAGATAATGATCTGGAACTGATGATCTGGATATACAGACATATTCAGACGCCCATAGGAAAAATGGAAAGAAAATTACTTTCTTCAGCTGACATTGACGGAACCAAAAGAGATGTTGAATGGTCTGTCTGGTCAGGTAAAGGTAACGAGTGGAAAACCGTTTCATACATCATTGACGAAAGTTTTCAGAGGGAAAAGAACAGAATGAGAATTGATCTCAATGCCTTCCTTGGCGATCTCCATGCAGATGAGCACAAATACATGGTTATGGGAGTGGAGTTCGGATCTGAGTTTGGTTCCCCTGATCTTCCCGGCCAGAAACTTCAATGGAATCTTAAGGAATTTTCAATGGTTTTTCCCTGCGGAACAATTGAAATGGTCTGATTAGCACTGCCTTGTACATTTACATATTCTGTCCTGATATCCTGCACTGACATAGCTTCGGGATCTATCAATGCAGGTTTCTTTTGCTGCCTATCTAACCTGCTTTACTAAAAATTGTTTACAGATCGTGGTCCATGGCATAACATTATTAGAAGTGCATCACTTCGCCTCCATTTACTCGGTGCAAATTCGCAGGCATCATGTTAACTGCGTTTCATGCTGAGTTTTTAAAGTGCTCCTGATCTCCCTGTATACCGAACATGAACACTTTTTATAACATTCTCAACCCCTTGAAAGTGAAGCGAACATTAAATGCCTGTAATAGGAGACAGTCAATAGAGATTGCTTTTCATGTCCTGAGAAATTCTGCCCGGCAGGCAGATACGGTGACACATGTGGATCTGATCTTCTCCGTGTAACTGGAGAAACAGTAATGAAATCCTGTGCCACAATATCACAATAACATAAGAAAAATTCTATTCCAATCTGTTGGAGATTACGGCAACACCATCACCCCTCATCAGCAATGTCATTCTGTCATCCCGGACCTCAAGGATGTCAGAATTCCCGGCTATGAGAGAGGGGTCCCTGAAGGGGCCCGTTATGGTGCATTTACTTTCTGTAGCATAATGACTGACACATACGAGAATATCCTCATTTTTTAGATCGTAAAGTTTCAGGTGATACCCGTATGAATCCACTGTGTATGGTCTTCGTACGTTTGCCAATTCTGCAATGCCTTCATAAAAGGTTCTGGTAAAATCGACAGCATCACTGTTATGCTCAGTGGAAAGCAGAAGCTCCAGCGGGATAAGGCTGAGAATGGACCTGCCGTTCTCTGAAAGTGTGACAACAGGATTGTTTTCATAACTCATTATTACGCTTGACTTTGCTGCATCTATGAAATATGTTCTAATCTCTCCACGCAGACTGATGCCAATCTCAACCCCTTTCTTAAATTTTCCAAACGTGTTTTCAACCTTAAGTTTAATTCTTCCACTCAGTAAAAGACCAGTGGAACCCGCCGGTGTAATATTACGGACGCCAAACATTTCAAGCCATAGGTGTGTAAGTGAATCATGAGGATTCGCAATATTAACAGAACCGTGGAGCTCCCTGAATGTAGATGTGTATACAATACCACCTTCATTTATGAAAGTGGAGAGCCTGCGCCATGTCGTTGCCAGGAGAACCGTTACTGACGGAATTAAAATAAGCTTCTTTGCCGCAGAGTCAAATTCACACTCATATATGGCCGATGTTTCCAAAGATAGCGAGCTGCAGATGTCCAGAGATGATGTAAAACCGTTGGGAATCCTCTGGAACAGCAGCCTTCTGTAATCCTTCGGTATGGATGTGTAATCCCTGTAGCAGAAGAAAGGTATCAGCATTGTTACGTCACTGCCATGCGTATATGACGCTCCATTGATCATCGTACTTATTTTCTGTATTTCCTGTCTGAATTTCTTGACCATTATGGCTGCCTCCTTGGGTTCCCCGCCTGCATCCATAATACCAAATTCAAGCTCAAGGGGTCTCCACAGATAGGGCTCCTTATCCTCCGCACTGAAATCGTAAGAGCACCAGACAAATGCCCCTGCAGCTCCTGAAATAAAGGATGACCACAGGGACGAGTATATATATGAGGCCTGAGACAATCTATCTGTCTGTGCAGTACTTATACCAAATTCCTCTAGCATGACAGGGTTATTTCCTCCATTTCTGAATATATCAATCAGAGAGCTTATAAGTCCCCTGTGCCTGACAAGACTGTCATCGTACTGGTAAAAGTGAATGCCTGTATAGTCATGATGCGTTCCGTGGTAAATGGGATATTGCATATAGGAAAGGATATCACCGCTTGATACCGGTCTGACTGCGTCATATTCCCTTATGATATCATGAAATGATTTCAAAAGGGAAAGACCTTCATCCTCTGTTTTCGCAGGGGAAAACAGGGAGATCTCGTTTCCAAGAATCCAGCCTCCAATGGCTTTATGCCTCCCTATAATCCTCATTATGTATTCCGTGAAATCGCTAAATGATTTCCTGGAAAACTCTGAGTAAAGATCACCGTCCCCTGACCATGGAACCGGCCAGTTCTTTCCGCTCATATGGCCTACTACGAAAGTTGGAAACGCACGGACATTAAACTTGAGACATGCATCAAGGAAACTGACTAGATTCCTCAGAGAGTTTTCATTCATTCCACGGTTCCGTGACATAAAATCCTCACCAAGAAGGAAGAACCTTACACTGTTTATTCCGTATGAGTGAAGCTTTTCAATCTCTCTTTCGGTCTCCTCAAGGGAAAAGTTCTTCCACATGGAAATATTGGATTCCCTAGGCCAGTAATTTACACCAATCAGAAATTCTGTCTTTCCGCTATCTGCAGGGTGCAAAGAAATCACCAGTTCACAATCATGTCGTGCACATAAAAGTTACATAGTTGTCTCCATGCACATTCTATGGGATTGGTATAATATTTTTATTGTCCTTCTTGAATTATTGAATCTTGCCAATGCAGCGAAGAATTCTGTCACAACACTGAAGATTTAATTTTCAAAAAAATCCAGGGTTCCGTGACAGTGTACAAAGAAAACACTTAGGCGAGTAGTATAAATTAATATTAATATAGAGAGGTTTTCATATACCTACTATGGGAAGAAAATCTCTGGCTGCCATATTTATGGTTGCTATTCTGATTGTATCAATGGTTTTTGTTATCGGTATCTCTGACGTTAGATCTAATGATGTGTTTCCTGCCGCCGGCAGCAATGTGCAAGGATTCTATAACTATGTCTCAACCAATACTTCAAGCAATTCTACTCTGAGCGTGGGGCTTTTGCTCAGCGACTATTCCTGGACAACAATGAATCCGCTGACTGTCCTTTACACATCATCCGGTCTCAACTACCTTTTCTACACGCCACTTGTGTACGTGTCCTATCCGCCTGATGCAGGTGTTCACGGCTGCCTCTTACAGTCATGGTCATCCAATCCCTCATACACAACCTGGAATCTCACACTTAAACCCGGCCTCAAATGGGATAACGGACAGGCACTCAATGCCACAGACCTTGCCTGGACACTTGATTTTTACAATGAGTCTGTCCTGGGCAACGCATGGAGTGTGCATTTTACACACAATGCAACCATATTGAATTCAACAACTGTTGAAGTACAGTTTGCAGCTTCCATGCCAAACTTTATGGTCACACTAGGGGATGGTGATTACAACGTGGTGTATGCACCTGATTTTGAGAATATCCCGATGAGTGATATGAACAACTTCACAAATTTCAAGAATATAGTGATGGATGCACCATATGTTATATATAATTATACAGTAGGCGAAAATCCAGTGGTATTCACCAGAAATCCCTACTACTTCAACGGTACTCCTTATTACAAAAATCTCGTTGTCCATATTTATGACAGCACATCTGCCGAGGTCACGGCTCTGTCTTCCGGGACTATATCGGCTGTATGGGTGGGTGGATCATACACTACCGCTAAGGCCTTTGTGATGCCCGGACACAGTGTATACGCAACTGTTCCTGCAGGTGAAGAGATGGTGCAGTTCGATTATTTGGCCTATCCTACAAACCTTACAGATGTTAGACTTGCCCTTTCCTACGCCGTGAACAGAACCGAACTGTCTATGGTCGGATACGGCTCTCCCAACTACACGCAGCTAAACTGGGCCACGCTCACACCCGCATATGATAAAGCTCTTGGAATTCCAAGCAACTACCTTCCAAATTACTCACAAAACCTTTCAATGGTGGATAAGTGTATGGAAAAAGCTGGTTTTTCACTGGTTAACGGAGTGTGGACGAATTCAACCGGCTCTCCTGTCACACTGAATGTCATATATCCGAACTATGAGACTGAATCCACAGATATAGCTGTTGAACTGGAATCGGAATGGAAAGCTGCCGGATTTGATGTAAGTCTCCAGTCACTCACCAGCACTGCGTTCACGAGTGCCAGATGTGCTGATCCGCCGACATTTCAGGCTGCTGTCTGGCAGGGGTACGGCTTTGGGATTGATTACGATTCATTCATAACAAACCTGTATCTCTTCTATGCTGACTATGGATCACCAGTCTTCAATCACAATGTGGCAACCCTCGGTGCAATATATGGCCATACTGTACCTAATGGCACATTCGCATCTATCTGGGCGGATGCAATCAATGCATCAGAGTATCCTCTGGGGTCTAGCCAGGCAAATTACTGGAACAGGCTGGCCGCATACGAAATTGCAACATATGTTCCGATGATACCGCTCTACTACACATACAACTTTGAGGCTGTAAGTAACAACGTATACTTTGGAAGCCCGACCAACCACACAGGAATATTCAGCACACAGGCTTTGACGATGCCGCAGTTCTGGGATGGCACTCTGGTATCTGCGCATCCCATTATTACCCCGAGCAAGCCGGCAATTTCAACCACCGATTATATTATCATTGGTGTGGTCATAGCGGTGGTTGCCATCGGCGGCGTGGGGTATGCCGTATCAAGCAGAAGAAAAAGAGGTGGAGGCAGCTCGGAGTGAGTAATATTGGCAACCGCAACCGGCCAGCCAATTACTAAACATGGAAGCGGAGCATTTTCCAACCTGTGGTCCTCCATAAAACAGAGATACAGTGCTAGATACATAACAAGGAGGATCATAGGAACAATACTTGTTTACATAACAACGCTGATAATCATATTCATTATTCCGCACCTGATGCCAGGAAACATAGCATACCAGTTCGTCTCCAGACTTCTTGCCATCAATCCCACCATAAGTCCGGCCAAGGCTCTTTCCATTGTCGAAGCTGAATATGGACTGAATCATCCGCTCTATGTTCAGTTTGAAATATACCTTAAGAATGTTCTTCTGACATTTCCTCCGAACTTTGGCAACTCCTTTGAATTCATATCAACCCCGGCAATGAGAATAGTCATGAGGGCTCTTCCATTCACCCTCCTGCTTATAGTCATATCCCAGGTAATCGCATGGGGATCATCAATATATCTTGGAGTTAAACTCGCTCTGAGAAAAAATCATCTATCGGATAAGGTCGCGGTTCCATCACTCTATATGTTATACAGCATCCCCATCTTTTGGCTTGCTCTAATTTTCATTCTGATTTTCACCATTGATCTTCATCTGATCTCCTCTTCAATTTCGGTTTCTGCGGGAGCGCCATTTGGCAAAGTGATGTATGCGCTTGCCTTTCCCATTGCCATTGTGGTCGTTTCCACAGTTCCGAACCATGTGCTGATCATAAGGAGCGCCACTGTAGATTTTCTCAAAAGTGACTTTGTTATGGCCCTTAAGGCACAGGGTTTGAAGAGTTCTACTTTCACCCTTAAACTGATGAAGAATGCCCTTCTACCCTCAATCACACAATTTTTCATGCAATTCGGCTATCTCATAGGCGGGATCTATGTGATAGAATCGCTGTTTTCTCTTCCTGGCATGGGGACTGTAATCATAACCGCAGCAATAGAGTATGATTACCCGGTTCTTGAGGCAGGGCTGTTTGTCACGTCGGTGGTAATGATAGTATCAAATCTCATTGCGGATTTGCTGTACCCATTACTTGATCCAAGAGTATCATATATGTAGTGATAGCATGACTGAAGCGGAATTGAAAGGGAAAAATTTCTTAAAAAATAAGTTCAGGGGCATCGGTGCTGAGAACTCCATGTGGAGAATCCTCTTCAAAGACGGCTATTTCAGGATTGGGGCCGGCATTGTTTTTTTCTTTTTTGTTCTGGCCATTGTTTCCTTCTTTTATCTTCCATACAATCCTGTTGCTTCTACAGGTCCGCTCTGGAGCCCTCCAAGTTACAAACACTGGTTTGGCACGACTGGTTCCGGGCAGGATCTGTTCAGTCAGTGGATGGTTGGTTCCCAGCCAACCCTTCTTGTTGCCATTCTGTCGGCAGCCGTTGCATCTGTGGTCGGCGTTGCCGTGGGCATTTCGGCAGGTTATTTCAGAAGACTGGATGAGCCCATGATGAGAATGGCCGATGTCTTCCTCATACTTCCTGTTCTGCCTCTTCTCATAGTCATAGCAGCCTTCATCCGACCGACGAATTTCACAGCAGCTCTCATAATAGGTGTTTTCTCCTGGCCCTGGATGGCAAGATCTGTAAGATCTGCCGCTGTTTCCATCAAGAAATCCCCATACATAGAGGTTTCAAGAATGAATGGAGTGCCAAATTCATCAATCATGAAGAGTATTTTCATGCATACCCTTCCCATTGTTCTTGCAAATGCAATATTTTCCGCAACCGGTGGGATTCTCTTTCTGGCTTATATGGATTACCTGGGAGTCGGGCCGGTCACAAGTTATGCATGGGGTACCACACTGTTCTATGCGCAGCAGGCCAACGCCCTCTTTGTTGGTGCATGGTGGTGGATTGTTCCCTCAGGAATAAGTATAGCCATTCTCGCAACAGGTTTTTCCCTCCTTGGATACAGCATGGAGAATGCCTACAGAGGAGTGTCGTCCAGATGATTGGGACCGTCCTTCAGGTGGAGGATCTCAACATTTACTATTCAACATTTGGAAAAAGCAAAAGAGTTGTTGAGGACGTGTCCTTTACACTGAAGAGGGGGGAGATACTTGGCATAATAGGTGAAAGCGGTGCCGGAAAGAGCACCATAGGAAAGGCAATCATGGGTCTCATAGAGCCTCCAGACAGGGCTGAAGGTTCCATCATCTTTAACGGGAAGAATATATTGACCATGGACAGATATTTGCTGGATAGAATAAGGTGGAAAAAAATTTCTATGATATTCCAGGCTTCCATGAATTCGCTGAACCCTGTGCAGAAGATCGAGGATGATTTTTACTCCATATTCAGGGACAAAATGAACATAAGGGATAAGAGGAAGATGGAAAAGATGACTGACGAGCTCCTATTATCTGTAAGCCTTCCCGCATATGTAAAGTACAGATTTCCTCATGAACTCAGCGGCGGGATGCGTCAGCGGACTGTAATTGCTCTAGCACTGACCACCTCCCCGGACATTGTCATTGCAGATGAGCCTACAACTGCACTTGATGTTATAACAGAATATTTCGTCCTTTCCATACTTAAGGAAAGGCTAAGGCAGAGCGGTTCTTCCATGATATTCATAACACACGATTTAATGGCAATAATGTACATGGCCAACCGTGTGCTCGTCATGGAGAAAGGAAGGGTGGTTGAATCCGGAGCTCTTGAAAAGATCATAAACGAGCCTGAAAATCTGTACACAAAAATGCTTGTATCAACCATAGACCGGTGATTAGGATGAATGAACTCCCCCTTGTGTATATGAAGGATATCAGGAAATATTTCGGAAACAGAAGGAACATTGTCACTGCTGTGGACGGTGTTTCCATGAGTGTGGAGAGGGGAAAGAACGCAGCTATTGTTGGTGAGACAGGTTCCGGTAAGACAACACTTGGCAGAATTTCCTGCGGGCTTGAATATCCCAATCATGGAACGGTAATGCTTGATGGTGAAAACCTCAAGAGCATGAAAAACAGGGAATTGTGGAAAACAGCGCAATATATCCACCAGGACCCGTATGGAGCAGTTGATCCCCTTGAGACTGTTCAGAAGATACTCCAGCAGCCTCTCAGAAATCTCCTTGGCCTTAATGATCAGGAGATGATAGATGAGAGGATAAGGCATTATCTTTCACTGGCAGGACTTGACGAATCCTATGTGTCAAAGAGGGGCGGGGAACTCAGCGGGGGTGAGAAGCAGAGACTGCTCATTGCAAGGGCCTTCATAATGGGTCCAAAATATGTTGTGGTAGATGAGCCGACGACAATGATAGATTTCATTCACAGAAACGAGGTGGTTGAAACCATAAGGGAGATTGGAAAGAGCAATGACACGACAATTACACTCATAACACATGATCTGGGTATAGTCGGGAAACTTTCACAGATCGTGCACATAATGTTCAGAGGTGCAATCATAGAAAGCGGTCCAGTTGATGAGGTTATGGTCAGACCCTATCACCCTTACACAATCTTTCTTGCATCCATTAAGCCGTCCAATGTGTCTGAGGGTGGGAAAATAACGGAAATGGTGAAAGGCTATGGAAGGTTAAGACAGAGTTTCACTTTTTCGAGAGGCTGCAGATATGCCCACCTGTGTCCCCTTGCTGATGACAGATGCAGATCTGAGACTCCAGCTTTCGAGGAATATACAAGTGAACATTTCGTTGCATGCTTTAAACCTGGCGAATTTTCAGTTTAGATGGTATCATGAATAAAATCAGGGGTTTCACCTTTGGCTGGGGGGCAAAAAGAGGGGAATACCAGACCGTGAAATGCACTGACGCGCTGGAACAGCTTAAGCAAACTGGCACTGAATGGATCTCTCTTTCATTCTGGACCTGGTGCGATTCGGTATTCTCAAGAAGGATATATTTTGATTATTCCTACACTGTTACGGATGCTGATCTATGTTTCATTATTAAACATGCTAAATCAATGAACCTGAAG
Source organism: Thermoplasmatota archaeon (assembly GCA_023379435.1). Lineage (GTDB taxonomy): Archaea > Thermoplasmatota > Thermoplasmata > Thermoplasmatales > Thermoplasmataceae > WAQW01. The sequence continues at coordinate 9,221 of JAMCUH010000026.1, forward strand.
GTGTGCCTGAAACCTGTGGTGAACTCACGTGACGGTATGTGGAGGGGGCTCATAAGGTTCCCGGATTCACTGGGTGAAAATGGAACTGACTACTGGAGAGAATGGTTTTCCTCTTACACAGACTTTATTCTTCACTATGCCGAAATAGCAGAAAAATCCCAATGCGAAATGTTCTGCATAGGATGCGAGATGAGCTCAACCGAGCACAGAACAGTGGAATGGAATAACCTCATCGACCGTGTCAGGTCCATATATTCAGGAAAAATCGTATACAACGCAAATCATGGCATGGAGGATGGGAAGGAGTGGTTCAGGAATCTTGATTATATAGGAATATCAGCATATTATGAAATAGCCAGAATTCCTGGATCCTCACTGAAAGAAATGCTTGAAGGATGGAAATCCCCCATGGATCGGTTGCATGATCTTTATAAAAAGTTTCACAAAAAAATAATCATGATGGAGATCGGCTGCAGAAGCGCCAGAGGATGCGCGATGTTCCCCTGGGATTACCTGAAGACTGATCTGCCCTGCGACGAGAATGAACAGGCGAATTTTTACCTCTCCGCGTTCATGACATTTTGGTGCCTTCCATGGATAGGGGGTTTCTTCTGGTGGGACTGGAGTCATTTTCTCTATGACAGAGAGAAGGGATCATCAGATACAGGTTTTGGTATATACGGAAAGAAGGCTGAAAACATCGTGAGAGAATGGTATTCAAGGTAGCCAGTGAAAACTTCAGATATTAAAAAAAATATAAAATTTGTATTTAAAAATTGTTAAGATCAGCATCAGCTGTAGCTGAGTTCTGCCACTATGATTCTGTTTCCATGATCTATTACATTCTCCAGCGAGGAAAGGAAGTGATCCTGACCCGTTGGATGCAGAAACAGGAAAGGAACGTCGTTGATCTCAACGCTACTGGTTGTTGATCTTGGTGTAAATTTCACCAATACAGTGATAGTGTAAGTTCCCTTTTCCAATGTAACTTTCCTGTCTGAGTGATTAGTAGTTACGTAGAATACATGGTTATAGTTCGAGTTTACACCCGTAATGGTCATCGTAACATTGAAAACAGAGAACGCGGCGCCAATCAATTTTTGCTTTTCCATCTGTATTATAAATGTTGTATTGTGTGAAACTTCTAACGTCATGGATCCTGACGGCGAGGTTGAACTTATTATTACTGGTCCCGATCCGCTTTGTGTAGCACCTGGCGCAATGGTTGTTGCAAACGAAACCCCTACCAGAGAAATGG
>JAMCUH010000027.1 GCA_023379435.1 Thermoplasmatota archaeon
TTTCTCATAATGGTACAGAAAAATACTGCTAAGCTGGACAATATCTGGTTCTGATCAAACAACGAGTTCATAGTTAATAAGATAAAATGTTTGGTTAAAAACATGCATCATATTATTGTAAAACTACAAATGGATCGGCAAACAGGAGATCCAATTGAGCATTTTGCAAGAAATGTATGAATACAAGATGTAATGCTCCTAACAAGATAATTTATTCACTCCTGCGTCTTTTAGTCACATGGAACTGAAGGGTAATATTGTAATATTATCAGATGATCTTGACGGAAAGAATGCTGTGGAAATATCCAAAATCGCCTCTGACCCGGAAATCTCAAGATCTATAGGATCGCATGGCTTTCCCTTCCCTTACACTGAAGAGGATGCCCTGTTTTTTCTGGAAAAAAACAGGAGCGCCGGTGGATTTTACTTCCAGAGGGATTTTATAATTAGGAGTGAAGGGAGGATTGTGGGAATAATCGGTCTTTCCGACATAGACAGCGAGGATATGAATGCCCATGTGGGATACTGGATTGGAAAGGCATACTGGAACCATGGGTATGCGTCAGATGCCCTCTCTGTTATTTGTAATTACGCTGATCATGTTCTACATCTGAGGAAATTATACACAAGGGTGCTTGAATTTAATTTGAGGTCCTTAAGGGTTCTCATGAAGAATGGTTTTGTTGTTGAGGGATTCATAAGAGACTGCTTCAGAATGGATAACAGATTCTACAGTATGTTCGATGTATCAAGACTCTTCTAGGGGTTTTCTTGTAACTTGATATGACTATTTCTATTTGATCTGCATAAACCATCATGCAGTTCGTTTCGGACGACATCGTTGATTACATTACAAAGATGAGAAGATATTTTCATGCCCATCCTGAACTGAGTTTCATGGAGCATAACACAATGGAAACTGTGAGAAAAGAGCTCATCTCCATGGGATATGAACCAAGGATCGTGGAGAACGGAGGAATCGTCGCGGATCTAAATGTAAATGATGGCAAGAGAATTGCGGTGAGGGCGGACATGGATGCCCTTCCAGTGGAAGAGGAAAACAATGTTGAATACAGATCACTTAACAAGGGAATAATGCACGCATGTGGGCACGACGCTCATACTGCCATGCTCCTAGGTCTTGCAAAGATCCTTTCCAGACAAAGAGAAAAAATTAAAGGAAACGTCAGGTTTCTCTTTCAGCAGGCAGAAGAGAGCCCTCCAGGAGGGGCACAGGAGCTCATAAGGAGAGGTGCTCTAGACCGTGTTGATTTCGTAATAGGCCAGCATGTGGATAGTAACCTTGATGTAGGAACCATGGGAATAATTCCAGGCCCGATTATGGCCAATGCCGATGAGTTCAGGATAAAAATACATGGCAAAGGGGGGCATGGCTCTGAGCCGGAAAGGGCCGTGGATGCCATAATCGTTGCCTCCTCACTTGTATCATCACTTCAGACCATTGTTTCAAGAAATATTTCTCCACTTTCACCGGCTGTCGTAACCGTAGGAACATTTAAATCTGGATACCGTTATAACATAATCGCTGCCCATGCTGAGCTCACCGGTACAGTGAGAACTTACAGCTTGGATGACAGGGAACTGATTAAGAGAAGGATTGAGGAATTGTTGAGTGGGGTTTGCAACTCGCACGGGGCAACTTATGAATACGAATACATCAACGGATACCCTGTGCTGATCAATAACACTGATGTGAGCAGTATTGTTGAAAGCGCAGCAAAGGAGGTCGTGGGTCAATCCGGAATTGTGCATCCACCTCCAAAGATGGGCGGCGAAGACTTTTCATACTATACTCAAAAGATACCCGGGGCATTCTATTTTCTGGGTGTCAGAAACAGGCAAAAGGGAATAGATAGCCCTCAGCACAGCCCCACCTATGACATAGATGAATCATCACTGGGAATAGGAACTGGCATACTCTACATGTCTGTACTGAAGCTTCTGGGAATATAGGAGATTGGCATACTCAAATGTGGAAAGAAAATATTCAACGTGGATATGCTTCATCCCAATTTTTCATTTCTTAATAGTAACTATTTTTTTATAGCTTAGAAATGTATCTTTGCCATTGAAATGCGTCCATGTGTTGGGTCATGTGAATTTAGCAAAAAGGTTTAATACAAAAGTGGATGTCGAATACCCAGTGATATAAAGATGGAAAGAAATTCTGAATCCGAGTCGCGTAAACGGTGCCCGGAATGTAATTCTGAACAGCTTGTAAGGGATTATGAAAGGGGAGAGCTTATATGCAACCAGTGCGGCGTTGTGATAGAAGATTCGTTTATTGATCAGGGTCCGGAATGGAGAGCATTTGACAGCGATCAGGATGAGAGAAGAGCAAGAACTGGATCACCCATGACTTTTCTGAGTCATGATAAGGGTCTCGCCACTGAAATATCCTGGTCAAACAAGGATTACTATGGGAAGAGGATACCTCACAAGAATAGGGCACAGATATACCGTGTCAGAAAGTGGCATCAGAGGATTAGGGTGAGCAACGCTGCTGAAAGGAATCTTTCTCTCGCGCTTCAGATGCTCAATGACAATGGTGCAAAGCTTGGCATACCAAAGGACATAAAGGAAACTGCAGCTCTCGTTTACAGAAAGGCGGTGGAGCGCAACCTCATAAGGGGGAGAAGCATTGAAAGTATTGTCTGTGCATCCATATATGCTGCCTGCAGGATGATCAACCTACCGAGGACACTGGATGAGATATCAAAGGCGTCTGAGGTGAACAAGAAGAAGATAGGCAAGGCATACAGACATCTTTCGAAAGAACTCGCTCTCAATATAAAACCGACAACTCCCTATTCATATGTTGCACAGTTCTGTAACAAGCTGGACCTGGACAAACAGGCCATCCTTCTCAGTGAGGATATTGTCAGGAGGTCCGCAGAACTCGGGATATCGTCAGGAAAGGGCCCAACAGGTGTTGCAGCTGCATCGATTTACATAGCATCTGTCATGCTCAAGAAGCCCAGGACGCAGAAGGAGATAGCCAGGATATCTGGTGTGACTGAGGTTACTATCAGAAACAGGTACAAGGAGATAAGCAAATCTCTGGGGTTTGAAGGTCTAGAGTAAGAAATGAAAATATGCGTCATTGACAATGGAGGTCAGTGGACGCACAGGGAATGGAGGGTTCTTCGGTCCCTGGGTTGCGATGCTGATATAATGGAAAACTCAGTTAGCGCAGAGAAAATAAAGGGCTACGACGGTATTGTTTTATCCGGAGGTGCACCTAGCATCCAGGTGGAGAGTGACAGGCTGGGAAATTCAGGCAACATCGTGGATGCAAGCAGTGTGCCCATTCTTGGGATATGTGCAGGAGCTCAGTTTCTTTCATACCATTTTGGCGGTGTGGTAGGCCCGGGAAACAATCCTGAATATGGCAAAACTGAGATCAGAGTTACCGATCCGGATACTCTCTTCAGGGGAATTCCCAGCGCCATAATAGTGTGGGAAAACCACAATGATGAGATCAAGAAACTCCCGAGGGATTTCATACTCTGTGCATCGTCACAGAACTGCAAGATCCAGGCATTTCATCATAAAAGTAAACCAATATTCGGTGTTCAGTTCCACCCGGAGGTGAATAACACACAGTTTGGAAGGGACATATTCTCCAATTTCCTTCAGACATGCAAATCATAACATGTGAATGCTTGCTTTTCTGAGCTCAGAATTTCATAATCTCCCCCAATTTCTCACTGTTACACGGTGATCATCCACAGTTGCAGAATCGACATTGTCAAATATTAGTTGTTTTTTCCAAGATCCATGAAACTTGGCCGAAAACATGAAATATGATGGAATTACTCCTTTACATTTGACCTCTGAAGGTGCCCTATATTGAGTTCAAGAGAGTTTCAACATCTCTTGATGATTTCTCATTCATGCGCTCTTCCCCTGTTTTCATGCTTAACAACATACCAGTGATGGATCTTGAACTGAAGAAAAATGATCTGATCAGCCTCATGAATCCCATGTGCCCCAATTGCGGTTCAAAGAACGTTATGAAGAATGGCACATGTATAAGGAAACTGGAGAACGGTATAATATTCAGAGTGTAGAGGTATATCTGCGATGACTGCATGTATTCATTTGTTGCAAAGACTCCCAGTTACTGTTACGGAAAGCATTTCCCTGATGACATGAGAGATAAGGGCATCTGGTCGGGAATAAAGACATCGTTGGTGAAGACTGAAATCTATTCCGAATCCTCAGAGATATGATGATATCCCATGAGACTGTGGGGAACTAAATTCCATCTCCGCAAATACGGTAATGGCATCATCAGGATACTTTGTGTATGACGAACAGTATGTTCACATTTATGGAGAAGAGAAATACCGTGCACTGCTGAAGGATTCACAGACCGGAAACTCTGTTGAATCGATCCTTGATGATCTATCTGAGGGGACGCCGATATATTTCTTTGTCCGATCGATACCGAAATTCAATTTAGGTGAAGAAATATACATAACGACAGATGGATTCCCTTACTGCTCAGTTATGAGGGGAACATCGCATATTCTCTGCATAGGGATCAAAAGGCAAAGATGCTTATTCCAAATGGAGAAGGATATCGCTCACAGGATCAGGAAAGCTCATAAAGAACATTAACCCTTAACTCATCATTTTTTACATAACATGTCCAGATCTATCTCAAGTTTTTCCACAAGCTCCCTTGACTTTTTCGGAATCTCACTCATGATCTCAGACTTCTCCATACGGTACATCTTGATTCTTGACAGTATGAGAAGAACATCTCTCACACTGTATTTTCCATCTATTATGTTCAGTATCTGAAAGTGAAGATACAGTGAAAGAAGGTTCAGAAACATGTAGGTGA
>JAMCUH010000028.1 GCA_023379435.1 Thermoplasmatota archaeon
TGCTCCGGTCGGGATTTGGACCCGAGTCGGGGGATTGAGAGTCCCTAATGCTTGGCCGTGCTACACCACCGGAGCCTAACCGGTGATTTTAACTCATAATTTATTACTTTCCCTTGTTCAGAAAAGGATCATATCGGGAAAAATCTTGGTAGCAGTTCGACTATGACCGCTACTGCGATCGCAATGTAGATAACAAGTTTCGGATCCAGTGCGGGGCCTTTGATTTCCTCCTCATCAAAATATCTTATCAGGCCAGCACCTGACTGGAAACCTTCATTCTTTTTATCTGCCATTACAGGTGCATGATCAAAACAAGGGATTTAAACATTTTCTCTCATTCTTCGTAAAGAGTATGGTTACTTATCGTAATCGCATTACTCAACAAGGCTTTTAATATCCGTTGAAAACGCTTCCCCTGCCACTTTCAGGACCACCGGTACAGCGAGACTCTCCATGGCTTCACGGATTATGGTTGATTCTTTACCCTTTCTTACGGCAACGAAAACATTGTTGCCGCCTGTTACAATATACCTGTTCCACTGCTTTTCAGATAACAGTTTCAGATTTTTGATAAATGCTCTCATTTCGTCCGTAATTATTCTTATGCCAGTTGATTCAATGATTTCGTGATACTGATCAGTATCGTTCTGCGCAAGGTCAAATATGCCTTCAATATCTTTGGCTGAAGAGAGATTGCGGAGCCTTTCAGCCTTTGAATCTGTTTCCTTAATTCTCTCAGGGTATTTTTCGCTTCTGACAATATTTTTATGTATGTCGTCAGAAGGCTTCCTCTCATGTGGAAACCTGCAGGCAATAATTCTGTATTCTGAAAATGCTTCTGGACCCAAAAGTCTTTCTGTCACAGGTAAACCATCATGTAAAGATGTTAAGGTCAATCCGCCAACAAGGCTTCTTCCAACACTCTCTGATACCACTCTGAGATCATTCTCAAGCTCCCTAGGATCAACATCTCTACAGATATTCATAATGCATCTTCCAATGGCAGCGGCACCTGAGTCAGAAGATCCGCTGGGAATATTTTTGTTTTCAGAAATGAATCCTATCTCATCCTGAACATTCAACGCATTCTTTATCTTTTCACTGTATTTCCTCAAGATCTTTAGTGGGGACCTGTAGGGTGTACCGATCTCTTTTCCATTGAACAGGGCGACTTCCTTCTTATCACTCACAATGGATGTTTCTGTGTATATTTTTCCGTCGTCTGATGTGTACGATATCCCGGCAGAAGAGTGAAGCGGGAATCTCTTTTCAGTATCTGAAAGTCCTCCAAGAAGAATTATTCCAATGGTCGGGTATGCTCTGGACTGAGTTAAAATTTCCATGTTATCCTAGGATCTCAGACCTTGCTCATGAGTTTCTTCCTCTCCTTGGAGGAGTATCCCGTGAGAGAATCAATAAGCTTGTTGTAAAGTTTTATTGCATTCTCAGCATCCTTTGAATCCTTTTCTGTCTCTGTGGTAACGAAGAGTTTCTTTCCGTCAGAGCTCAAATCTATTTTTGCTATTCCAGGCGTCTTTGTTATGACATGCCCGTTGCTGATTTTTGCCTGACCTAATATCTCCTTTGCAACCTTCTCAATTGTCTGCGTATCTATCTTCTTACCTTTCTTAACAGGGTATTCCCTTACCATGGTTTCCACCAACCTTGAATGTTTCTTTGCCGTTTCCTTCCTTTGTATGCTCCTTGAAAGCGATCTGAGAAGAATCAAATTCATGTACTGAGCATCATGCTCAAGAAGCGGAGAACTGGATATTATGTTGTAATCGTAATCATCCTCAACAAGATATTCTGAGAACGTTTCGAATTTAAGGTCCCCCTGCTTGATGGGCGTTAACTTTACCTCATTGTGATCCTCGTATTCCACCCCTGAGAATTCAACATATAATTCGTCCTTTGAATACTTCTTGAATTTCTCCATCACAGCCTCAAAATCTTTAACCTCCAGGAGTGAACCTCCAGTAATTGAATGAATGTGGGCAAGGTTAACAATCGGTTCCGCTGATGGCACTTTCTTGAGTACGGCTATTATATCATCAATTGTCCCGAAGATTTCTTTCTTTCCTGATGTTTCTATACCAAGGATGGGATAGTTCTTTGACTTAGGCATTTCATTAACTATTGATGAAAATACCTTAATGGCTGAATTAATACTGGTTTTTTTATCCTTGTTGTAGAAACCAGTATGCGTCACAACATGCTTCGCACCCATGGCTCTTCCTATGAACATGGTCCATTTCAGGTGATCATAGGATCTCTGTGCCACCTCGTTTTCTCTCAGCATATCCATATAATAAGGAGCATGGATGGAAAGCTCCAAATCAAGCTCCTTGGCGAGGGCACCTCCTTCGGCTATCTCTGCATAATTCGTTGCCATGTTCCAGAAAAGCTCCTGGAGGATATCATTCTCTTCAATTACAGATTCACCGCCAATGCTAACATAGTTTCCGTCCTCATCCGGCCTCAGGATATTCACAACGATGGATGTCTCCACATCCTTCGGTGTCATGCCAACATAATCCGTTGCAGGTATCTGCTCCAGATTGACACGAAGAAGCTGAATCTCAAGTGAATTCAGACCTAGAAAATGAGCATCTTCCACAGAATCAATAAATGTCCTCCCCTTGCTTGTTAGGGGGATTCCGGCTATTCCAAATCTGATCATCGGATACTCAGGGATCATTATAAGGTGTTATATAAATTTCTGATAACCTGCACATTAAAGAGATATTCCAAAATATTGTTATCTCCATATAGAGAGAAAATACTGATATGTTTATAAGATAAAACGGGTTATCATTCTGTGTCACTGATAAAGCCTGTGGTTGGAAGAGGAATTCTGAGGTCTTTGAGAAGTATAAACCATAGTAAAATGCCCGTAATTGCAGGCCATAAGTTACTGTATCGCTGCAATCTTGAGTGCAAAATGTGCCCCTTCTGGAGGAGAGAGGATGAGGATCTCTTGACACTTGATCAGGAGGTGAAGATGATGGAATCATTGAGAAAGGCCGGTGTTTTATTCCTGGGGTTTGAGGGCGGAGAGCCATTGCTCAGAAATGATATCGGTCAGATACTAGAGGAATCATACAGGAGATTCCACACATCCCTGGTTTCTAACGGCTGGCTGCTCAGAAAAAAACTCCCTGAAATAAAGGATAATCTCGACTTTCTCTTCGTATCCCTGGACGGAATTGGCAAGACACATGATACACTCAGAGGGGTTTCAGGATCTTACGATAGGGCTCTTGATGGAATAAAGGCTGCAAGGGAACACATAGACATGGCCATAAGTTCAACAATAACCAGAGAGAACATGGATCAGGCCATGGATCTTGTAACTCTTGCACGGGATCTGAAGGTAAAAATTAATTTCCAGATTGCATATGATTATTCAACGGCTGAGAAGGAGAGCCCTGAATCCCAGGCCTTGAGATCAACCATGGAAAAACTGGTGGAGATGAAGAAGGCAGGCTATCCCATCATGAATACCGTGGAGTATTTTCAGTCTGTGATCAACTCGTGGTATAATGGGATATCATGGCAGTGCAAGCCCTGGCTCACAATAAATGTGGACCCAACTGGAAACATCGTTATGCCCTGCTACGTCATAAATGAATACAGCGGAACCTATAAGGTTTGGGATACTGATATAAATAAGCTTTGGGATTCATACGGATGGGGAGAATATGAAAGCTGTAACAAATGTGCGCTTGCCTGTTATCTCGAACCATCTCTCTTTTCATGGAGTAAGCCTTCACAGGTGAAAAGCAGGATCATAGACAACATCGCTTCGTATCTCCATCACACCCAGATTTCGTGATATCTAAGGTTTCTGGAATATCTTAATGCTGTAATTTTCTAAAATATTGCTCTCCATTCTGATCGTCTCTATGAGTGAAAAATGTTTTTGTAGATCGGTCATTTCCTCACTCTCCCTGAAGAAAATGTCTCCAAGAATAAAATAGCCCATTTTCCTTGTAACTCTCCATATCTCTGAATATCCCCTGAACCTGTCCTTCCCCATATTATGAAAGACAAGATTTGAAATAACCAAGTCAAATGAATTGTCTTTGAAATCTAGATTGGTGAGGTCCTCATTCCTTATGCTCACCCTTTCCGACAGGCCAAGCTCCATCATATTGCCCATGGCCTTATCCATGGACGAATTCTTAAGGCTTTCGTTCTGGAAGATATCCACACCTGTCACTGATGCATTTGGATAAGTTATGGCAGCTATGTATGAAAGGAACCCCAGTCCGCACCCTGCATCCAGAATCCTGATTTTCTCGTCTTCTGGGAATCTGGAAAGCATGGCATCAACAAACGTCTTCCTCACGAGAATTCTCATCCTTTCAGAATCTTCACGGGTAGAGTGATGATATACCCCAAAATCCACCATGGATAGGCATGATTTATGTTACTAAAATACTGTTCCATCCATTACATATGCATTACCAGTGCCTGTCAATTAGGATATTCCGTACCAAAAACTATTTTTAATAACTCCACATACAACATTAATGTCTTTCAGAGACAGGAAGAGAAAAGATATCAACAAAATCGTGTCCTCCTTCAGGGAGGCGGAGACACTGAGGGAACTGCCCACGGTTCTGATACCAATCTGGCAGATAAAGTTGAGGCAGCGCTTCGGTATAAATGTTGATAGGGAGATTGCCTCATATGTTGTTCTTGCAACCCACGAGCAGGGAACATGGAAAAGGCAGCGTGCCATAAGAAAGATAGAGAAGCTTCTTGAGGAACGTGGAATGTCCCGGGAGGAATCCGTACGGAAAGCAAGAGAGATCGTGGAGATGGCAGTAAGCAACTCCGATGTTAGTCCATAACCCTGAAGTTGAGCGATTAGACAAGAGAAAGCTCGAGATACTCATGGAGAATCTTGAGATACCGGATAAGCTTGACAGCACTCTTGAGCAGTACTTCACGGATCCGTCTCTAGCTGCAAGTATAATATTCCATGCCTATTACAGAGGAGATATCAGGAATAAGGTTGTTGCAGACCTTGGGGCAGGTAATGGCATATTTTCATACGGAATGAGCATGCTCGGTGCAAAGGAGATATACGCCGTTGAGAAAGATCAAAACCTGGCAGATTCCATCTCACGCAACTGCATGTTCATGAACGTGAACGTTATCAATGCAGATGTCAGGGATTTCAGGAAGAAGGTTGACACCGTTATTATGAACCCCCCATTTGGTTCTGTTGTGCCTCACTCTGACCTTCCGTTTATGGAAGTTGCCCTGGAATACGCATCTGTCATATACTCAATTCACAATGAGAAGTCAAGGAAATTCGTAAGGGATTTCTATTTCAAGAGGGGCCTTATCCTGGGGGAATATAAGATAGAAATTCTTCTGAAGAAATTTTATGATTACCAGGACAGGAAGTATGTGAGGCTTCCTGCCGTTCTTTTCGTTGTGAGACCAGGGAAGTAGATCCTACTTTTTATTATTGCCTAAATAAGGGCTCCTGAATTTCACCCCTTTTTCAATAAGTTTTTTTGACTTGTCGTAACCAGCATCGGCATGCCTGATCACCCCAATGCCAGGATCAGCGTTAAGGACTTTCATTATGGCCTTCTCCGCCTTTTCTGTTCCATCGGCCACGAGAACAAACCCGGCATGAATCGAATTTCCTATCCCCGTTCCACCCCCATGATGAACGGAAACCCAGGTGGCACCTGAAATTGCGTTCAGAAGTGCATTAAGTATGGGCCAATCCGCAATTGCATCACTCCCGTCCTTCATGCTCTCTGTCTCTCTGTAAGGTGATGCAACAGATCCGGTGTCGTGATGATCACGTCCTATGGCTACTGGTGCCTCAAGATCGCCATCAGCAACCATCCTGTTAATCAGAAGGCCTATCCTTTCCCTCTGTCCATATTCTGCATAGCATATTCTTGCTGGAAGACCCTGAAAGTGCACCATCTCGCCAGCAAGCTTAAGCCATTTCACCAGGTGACGGTCCTCACTGAATTCCCTTATTATTTCCCTGTCTATTTTATATATATCATCCGGGCTTCCTGAAAGTGCCAGCCATCTGAAAGGTCCTGAACCAACGGAAAAAAGATCGCGAATGTATGCTGGCACATATCCTGGAATCTGGAAAGCCTCCTTCAGGCCGCCTTCAGAAGCCCTCCCCCTCAAATTGTTCCCGTAATCAAACACCTTTGATCCTGATCGCATGAATTCCAGTATTGCCTTTGTCTCCTTAACTATGGATTTATAGACCATGGATATGTACTTTTCATGATCGCTTTCCCTGAGCTTCGCCGCATCTGTGACGCTGTAACCTTCAGGTATGTATCCAACATCCAGATCGTGTGCAGCAGTCTGATCTGAAACGATATCCGGTCTTTCTCCCATATTGTAGATGTTCCAGTATTCTGTGCAGGCATTTCCCTCAACTGCAATAGATATGGCCTTTCCACTTTTGATGGCTTTGTTCTTCATTTCTATTGCCTCCCTGAGGTCCTTGGCCTGAATATCAAGATACTTATCCCTTAGTCTTCTCCTGATCTTCTCAGGGTCAACCTCGATAACAATGGAGGTGGCACCGTTCATTTTTGCGGCAAGAGGCTGTGCGCCTCCCATCTCGCCGAGGCCCGAGGAAAGAAACCACTTTCCTGTCAGATCATCATTTCCATATTCCTTCCTTGCAAGTGAACTCAATGTTTCATATGTTCCCTGAAGAACTCCCTGGGTACCGATGTAAACCCAGCTGCCTGCTGTCATCTGTCCGAACATCGTGAGGCCTTTCCGCTCAAGTTCCCAGAATATGTCATCGGTAGCCCACCTTGGAACAATCTGTGCGTTTACTATCAGAACACGAGGCGCAAATTCCTGTGTTTTGAATATGCCAACGGGTTTGCCGGACTGTACAAGAAGTGTTTCATCATTCTCCAGCGATTTCAACGATTCAACAATCTTCCAGAACGCCTCCCAGTTCCTGGCAGCCTTACCTCTACCACCGTAAACTATGAGATTCTTCGGGTCTTTGGCAACGGCGGGATCAAGATTGTTCATGAGAAGTCTCAGGGCAGTCTCCTGTTCCCAGCCTTTAGTATTGAGCTTTTTTCCCCTAGGAGCAGAAATTTCTGTTTCCTCAATATTCATATGAATCCTATGATCATTACACTGTAAACTATTAAATCATGCCCATGGAATAAACGCTGTCTAAAAATCCTTCGAAATCATATTGCATTGTTTTTTCATGCCGAAAAGATAAGGCTAGGGCAATTTCGCAATAATTTTTATAACGTCACCGTTGTTAAGTTCATGATCCCTGCCAATGATCCTCTTGGTCTTACAATCCATTGCCCTTATGAAATTCGCCCCTATATCGGTATGCACAAGGAAAGCCAATTCCACAGCAGTTGTACCGGCAGGAACAAGATAGGCATCCGGCAGAACATTTCCATTCTTGTCTGTCCAGTGGGTCTCATCAGCAACTGGAAATACCGTGATCATGTGAAGCTTTTCCCTGATCATGGTATTTATCAGGGCAGATGTCCTTGTTATGATATTATCATTGAAAAATTCAATGATACTCACAAGGGCATCCCTCTGTCTATTGTTCACCTTTTCAGATATCCTGTAAGAATTGTTATCATGGAGAAGATAGCCGTTTTTAAGTGCCCTGTTGGCTGCCAGTTCATATTCCGCTGATATAAGATAAGAACCGGGAATTCTCCTAATGATCTCCCTCCTCTCACCAGGCTTGAGCAGATCAGCTTTGTTTCCCACGGGTATCAGAGGTTTAATTGCACGGAATATCCACTCGGCAAAAAGAAGAAATTCTGAATCCGACCACGTTTCGAGTCTTGAAGGGAAGGGCATTCCTGCCATCTTCTTTATCTGGCTTGCGTTTAGGCCAATGAAGGAAACCTTCCTTAGAAGAGACATCTCCATTGGTTCGCCAGACTGATCCGCTCTTCTCGCGAATCTTTCCCATCCGTCTCTCATTTTTTCAATAATCCAGTTATAAAGCTCTTTCCGGATCTGTTCAATCTCCCTATCCGGGCTGGAGACCTTTTCAGGCATTATGGTACCGTCTGCTGAACTGGTTCCGGAGGAATCAAAGATCTGAAGAACTGCCATGGAATCTCGCAGGCTTTCGAGAAACTGATTTCCCATACCTTTCCCGGAACTTGCACCTTCAATCAGACCAGGCACATCTATGATTTCAACCGGTATAGACCTTCTTCCATTGACGCAGAAACCGAAGTTTGGATTGCATTCCTTTCCTATGATTGTATGTGGACATTGTACCTCCATGTAGGATATACCCGAGTTCGCCGAAGTTGTGGTAAAAGGGTAATTTCCAATTTCGGACTCCTTCTCACATATGGCCGAAAAAAGGGTGGATTTGCCGGCGTTAGGTTTTCCCACCAGACCTATAGATACCCTCGTTGCAGGCAAAAAACTCACTTTGTTGTGATCGTAACCTTTCTCAGGTTGTAACCCTTGGGGCAATCAACCTTTTCCCCGATGTTCTGTATCTTGAATTTCTGCCCCTCACGCATGTGTATGAGATTGCATGTCTCAACATTGGGACATGTTATGTATTCGCAATGGAGAGATGTGGGTTTTATTGCCGATCCCTCCTGTAACTTAACTCCTTCTGGTATGTTAAGATAATTTTCAACCTGCTCCACTTCAATTGTGGCAACCTTGTTCTTGTTGAAGATCAGACATGGATGCTGTTTCTCCCTTATCTTTGTTATTCTGTATTTTGTACCCGGCTCAAGGCTGAAGCACACATTTCTGATCCTGCAAGAAGAGCATTCAGTAAGCGGCTCAACAAATGTAAATTCGGACCCTTCCCTTGCCAGATCAACACCAATTAGTGAAATTTTTGCCATTGCTATTACCTCAAATAATTCCTGTAATTTCCAGAGCTTTCCTTGCCGCCGGCTCGCTCATATCCTTGACTCCAAGTATTGTGAACCTTTCCGGTCTTATGGAGTGTGCTGTCATCAATGCTTTGACCGCGGTATCCTCACTTATTCCGTAGGAAGATGCACTTGTCGGAAGACCTATTTTTTTGTAAGTCTCCTTCAGCATGCTGTAATCCCCTCCGTGCAGGTATATGGACACAAGCGATCCCATGGCAACCTGTTCCCCGTGTATTGATGAGCCAGAGCCATATTTTTCAAGAGCGTGAGCGAAGAGATGCTCACTTCCACTGGCTGGCCTCGACGAAGATGCAACAGCCATTGCTGTTCCTGAAGCCAGTATCTGCTTCGTAACAAGCCAGACAGCTTCCTCCGAGTTCGGAACAATAAGATCGGCCTTTTCAATAAGTTCCCTGGAAGCATATTCTGAAAGGGCGGCGGCACTGCTGCTGATCTCTTCCCCGTTAAGTCTCTCCGAGAGCTTCCAGTCCATAACTGCTGTTATATTGGCAATAACATCCGCAGCACCTGCAGCAAGGAATCTGTAAGGTGCCTTGATCATCACCGAAGTGTCAGCAATAATGGCCATTGGCATCGCAGCGTCCTCCGAGAGAACAACGTGATCCCTCTTTATGGTTGCACGTGGACTTGCAATTCCATCGTGGCTCGGTGTCGTTGGCACACTTATTGCACTAACTCCCAGGACAAAAGCAGCCTTCTTTGCGAGATCGATCTTTGATCCTCCGCCGACTCCTATCACCAGACCCGGCTTTATACCTTTAATCTCTGAAATGATTGAATCAAAGTTTTCTGCAGTGGCATCCATAGTTTTTATAACAAAAGTTTCCATGCCCGCATCAGAAAGATATCCCTCAACATCCTTTCCGGCAAGATCATATGTTGTCTTGCCCGTAATGATAACGATGTTCTTATTGACTGAGTTTTCCCTGACCACATCGGTTACATTGTGCAAAACACCATGCCCCACAAATACCAGTCTCGGGAACTGCATTGTTCTGCACTTCACGAAGTCCATTAAACGTTAAGCACTATTCACAATAAATATTTACCTTATTTTTTTAAAATTTTTGCAGATTTGATTTCCAGCTTCACATATTTTCTCTAATAATTATGCAGTGAAATTACTGTTATATCTTTAGACGGACATCATCATGAGAATTTTTATGTAAATTTTTCGACAGCGCTTCACTTGTAATGGCAATGTTAACTTGATCTCCGAACGACTTTAAAATGCAGAACATAATGCTTTATGGTGTAAAATGCGTAACCATGAGGATGGTAATATGAAATTACATGCATATTCATTCTGGTAATTTTGAAACGGCAGTTGCCATGTTTCTATTGGAATAACTAGCCTCAGTTTTGGAATCAACCGCAATTATACCCACGGAATAATCTCCGAAATTCTCCACCTCTTCTCTCAGTATATCGTGGAGAGGAGCTTTGCCTATCCTTTCGTAAACGGAAAAGCATAGCATCCTCTTTATGATCTCTTCACCAATTCCTGTCGCAACGACAGCCCCTCTTTTCCCCACGTAAATTCCGCAGCCTGGAAGAGGACTGTCTCCCACCCTGCCCCTGAGCATGGGTGCAGCACCTCCCGTGGAAACAGCCGCAGCGAATTCACCGTTGAATCTTCCAACGGCCCCCACGGTATCCTCACCATATTTCAGGAACCTGGAAAGTTCCCTGATCTTCAGGAACTGCTCTATCCTTTCATCCCCTCCCGGATTATTGTTCATGATATCATGAACAATCCTATCATGCTGCTTCTTAGCTTTCTCGGTGTCAGGATCGAATTCTGGGAAGCCCATAATTCTGGCAAATTTCACAGCACCATCGCCACACATGATAAGATGAGGACTCTCTTTCATCACAGAAAGTGCCACCTTAACAGGATTCTTCACATTTTCTATTGCTATCACTGATCCCATTCCGTAAGCCGTCATAACAGAAGCATCCATTTGTATTGTACCATCCAGTCTCTGGCAGGAACCTGTGCCAGCGTTGAAAGTTATATCATCCTCCATCAGAGAAACAGCCTTGACTACTGAAATCAGAACATCCCTCTCTCTTATGGCGGAATCAGCATATTTTTTCAAAATCGGACTGAGCGCTGAATCTGAACCGGCACCGCCATGTAGTAAAAGAACAGAGTCCATAGGTATGGATATCAAGGTATTAGATAATGGATTCTTTCAGCTTTTTATATGATCCGGCAGAGAGCTACCATATTCCCACCTTATCCCTCTTTGAACGTTTTACATTGAACACTTCCTCAAACTCAGGATGGTTAAGGATTGGTACAGATCCCCTGATTCTTGCGGGAGAGTGGGGATCGACGGTTATCCTCCTTTTTGCTTCAGGTTCCCTGATGTTTGCACGCCATATGTTTGCCCACGAGAGGAAGAACCTTTGTTCTGGAGTAAATCCATCCACTTTTACCATTGATCCCGGATGTCTTCCCAAGTGTCTTCTCAAAGCCTCAAAGGCGATTCTCACTGCTCCGAGATCGGCGATGTTCTCTCCCAGAGTGAGTTCACCATTTACATGAAATCCAGGAATCGGTTCATGCTCAGAATAATGATCAACAACGCTTTTTGCAAGTCTTTTGAATTCCTTCATATCCTTGTCAGTCCACCAGTTTTTTAAATTTCCATCCTGATCATACTGTCTTCCCTGATCATCAAAGCCGTGGGTTATTTCATGCGCAATGACACCACCTATTCCTCCGTAGTTAAGAGCATCATCTGCATCTGGATCAAAGAATGGTGGTTGCAGAATCCCGGCAGGAAACACGATCTCGTTGCCTGTTGGGTTAAAATATGCATTCACTGTTGGCGGGGACATCATCCATTCATCCCTGTCCACTTCCTTTCCTACCCTTGACATCTGCCTCTTCGTCTCAAGTTTTGCGGAACGGATTATGTTTCCCACAAGATCATCGCGTTTTATCTGGATCTTCCCGTAATTCCTGAAATGATCAGGGTATCCTATCTTAACCCTGAATCTGGAGAACTTTTCCAGTGCAAGCTTTTTCGTTGATTCTGACATCCACTGGAGACCCTCGAGCCTTTCCTTAAAAACACCCCTTATATCATTGACCATGTCCTCGATCTTCCTTTTTGCCTCTGGTGGAAAATATTTCTTAACATAAAGAGAGCCCAAGGCCTCACCCAGAGTGCTGTCAACAACAGATACCCCGAGCTTCCATCTGGGATCCTTCCTTTCCTGGCCTAGAAGCTTCTTCTTGAAAAACCTGAAATTTTCATTAGCAGCATCTGAATGAAGGAATGGTGCAAGGTAGTTTATAACCTTCCACTTCATGTAAACTTTCATGTCGGAAATCTTCCGGCGAGAAACGACGCCATCAACAGCATCAATGAATTCAGGTTGTCCAACAATTATATAATCGACCTTGGGTAGACCCATGGATTTCAAATACCTTGCAAAATTTACTTTCGAGTATTTTCTTATGAGGTCACCGACTGGAACCCTGTTGTAATTTTTTTCCTCATCCCTCAGATCTGATCTTTTTCTGCTGGCTTCAGCAAGTTCCTTTTCAATAGACATTATTATGGCTGCAGAATCTCTTGCTTTTTTCCTGGACATTCCCTGAATCGTGAACATTCTGATTATGTGTTTTCCATAATCTTCCAGGATGGATGCAAGCTTTGGATTTACATAATAATCCCTGTCAGGCAGGGAAAGACCACCCTGAGACAAGTAGAATGCATAGATCGAGCTGTTTTTCTTGTCCGGCATGCTCTTCCTGGGTATCAGCCCTCTTGAGCCACCAAAGAACGTGAGTATTCCACTTGCCTCAAGAAATCCTGCCGTATCCCAGAGATCATCCAGAGACTTTATTGAACCAATCCTTCTGAAAAAAGGATCTGCAGGAGTGAATTTCAGCCTCTCTATTTTTTCAGTGTTCATGACAGATGCATAAAAATCCCCGCAGAGCTTTTCCTGCGGACTCCTGTTCCTCTTTTCGTCCATGCAAGATTCAAGGATCTTCCTTAGCCTCATCTGGTTTATATCGTAGAGAATGGAAAATGAGCCATGTATTACCTTGCTCTTAGGAACCGGATTCTTCTTCAACCATGAGCCATTGGCATAGGTGTAGAAATCTGTAAGTGGGTCTGCAGACGGATCCATATTTTCCCTGCTGAATCTCATCTGCGGTATTTTTCCGGTTCTTTTCGTAGCTCTCGTATTGTTTTCATGCATAGTAAAAGTGAATGGTAAATTGTAAAAAAATATTCCCTACCATATTCTTATCTTCTTGAAATTTGTGCTTTTTAATTTTGAGAACTCAGAGAAGTG
>JAMCUH010000029.1 GCA_023379435.1 Thermoplasmatota archaeon
GTTATTCTGATGCCTGATTGGGACAAGAAGACATTTACAGAAGTTGTCTCGGCGGGGCACCTTCTTAGCCAGAAATCAACATACTTTTACCCCAAGCCACCATCGGGGGTCGCCATCTACAAACCGTAAAACATGCCACTGTAGCTCAGCAGGGAGAGCAGCTGATTCGTAATCAGCAGGTCGGGGGTTCAAATCCCTCCAGCGGCTTAGTTCAAAATAGGCAAATCGAACTATAAACCTAATAAATGTTTTTTGAAGGTTTTACACACTGTTATGGTTCCTGATGGCAGCGCGAATTCTCCATCCTCTTTTCTTACTCATCATATAGAGATTGCAACTTGGCCTGCAAACTTCCATTTAAGCCGATTCCTTAGTTGGGTCACGTAACCAGGTGATGATTACAAATCTTACCAGTATTCCTTCTGGACTCAGGAATCGTGAGACAATCTGGCCATATGGTTCCTCAAAGGAGTCCAACAGTAGCTTATATCCTTTTCTCTTCTTCTCTTCCGATGCTTTTTTAACGCCCTCCACTTCAAACTCTAGCCATGCTTGAGATTTAGGGATATCTACTGGCCAAATTTTAGTTCCAAAACAATCCTCCGTCGCAAGAGAGAGCGGCAACAGCAGACCCTTTTGAGCCATCGACATTTTGAGCATGCATATATCCTCCGCCATATTCATTAAATTTGATCTCCGGATCCTCTGCATAGAGTTTTCTAGATGAAGATAGGTCATCTGGAATTAATCCGAATCCAGCTATGAATAATACTTTCATTACAAAAACTAAAGCTCCAGGTCCAATAAATGTATGCACATTTTCATGCTTGATGACTGATGATTCCCGAACTTCCTTCTGCCTCTGGCAATCCTCTCAAGGCCTCCTTTCCGTTCTGCAGTATTACCTTTCTCAGCTAATGCTACTCCTGTGACATCCTCTCCACAGAGTATTTATTCCATAGTGTGGATGATCTTATTTGCGTCAGGATTCTTCCTCAGATAGCGGTTGAAATGAGGTTCATGAACATCTTTGCTCTCAGTGCATCCATTCCGTGAACCCTTACCTGTCCCCCTCCTGTAAATGTCTTGGATGACATGATGAACTTCTATACAGTATCCCTCTTGCGATATCCTGAAAGGACATGTTGCGCATTTTGGTTACTGGCGAACGTCGTTACTATGATGCCGAGTCTGCTCAACCTCCGTCACTCAGCATTATCCCTTTCCTCAAATGGAACTTGAATTCATTTAAGGACATTCCAAACTAAGAAAGCACTTTACGCTAGTTACAAAAACAAATGAAATCAATGTCGATTCTAATAGGAAAAAATCAGCAAAGATTTATAATACACAGATATGTATATGTATCTACATATGTCCACAAAAAACATTGCACTCAGAGATGACGTATACAAAAAATTGAAAGAGGTAAAAGGTCCAAACGAGAGCTTTAGTGATGCAATAGAAAAGTTGTTGAAAAGGAAGGGGAGTCTCTTACCTCTTTGGAGCTCATTATCTGAATCAGATGCCCTGGATCTGATTGAGACCGACATAAAGGCAATTAGAAATAGAGCTAGGATTAGGGCATGATTCTTTTTGACACTTCAGCCATAATAGATTTCTTAAAAGGTGGAGTGAAAACCAAGTCCATAGTGGAGGAAATAGAGAGTAATCGAGAGAGCGTATACACCACAGTAATTTCTCAATATGAACTACTTACCCCAGTATTTCACAAGGGAATGAGAGCTGAGGAGAGGAATATTAGAAGTTTTCTCAGACAATCCATTGTATTTCCACTTGATCAGAATTCTGCCGAAAAGGCATCTCGCATAATGGGAAGACTGTTTAAACTTGGTCTTACAATTAATGCACTTGATACTCTGATAGCTGGCATTGCGATCGAAACAGGAATGGATAAAATAGTTACACTTGATCGAGATTTTCTACAGATTGCAAAGGTAACTGATCTTGACGTGATAATCGTATAAAACTTCAGAAGGAATAACTTGATATATTGTCACTAAATCCTGAATTTGACCCTTTCAGGAAATAGAAAGTCTCCAGTTAAATCAATTTCTCCTTTCTAAAGACGCAGATGTTTGTAATTCGTAATCAGCAGGTCAGGAGTTCAAATACCTCCAGCAGCCTATATTACAAAACACTAAGTTTTTAACATATTGTACGCGCTTATTTTGTTGTGTTTGAAGTTTTTACTTTCCTGAAAGTTTTCACCGAGTAATGCATTTTATGTTTATTTTCAATAATTTTTCACATGTTCAGCTATGTGATTTTGTTACTACCTAATTATACTGAATCTTCAGTGTAACGCTCCATAAAATTTTCCCATTTCATCACATTCGTTAGACTTCTTTTGTCGTTTATATACCTCGATTTTGTTTGTAAAAATAGTAAGTAGAAATGAGATTACAATTTAATACTACAAAGTAATAAGTAAAATATGAGTAAAAAAGTGACAGTGTCAGCCAAAGTTAGCAGAGAACTTTTGAAGGAAGCAAAAGAAAGAAATGTTAACATTTCCTCTACGATTAGAAAAAGCCTGGAAGAGGCGATTAATCAAAAAAAGAGGGATGAACTTATACTTCTAATGCAGGATGTGAAACCTTTCTTAAAAAAAGTCGGGAAGGATAATTGGATAAAAATGATAAGGGAGGACCGCGATTCTAGATGAAGGTTTATGATGCCTCTGCAATTTTGAATTTGATGGAAGAGGGTATTCTACCAGATTTCTCGGAATCAGGTACTATTAGTCTTGCCATTTTCGAGATAGGGAATGCAGTGTGGAAACATGTCCATGTTACAAAGAAACTGAGCCAGCTTCAGGGGGAAAAAATAATCCTTTCAGCATCCAAGATGATAGAACAACTGCGAGTTATCAATGTAGAAGTTGTTGATACATTGAAACTGGCAGTCAAAGAGGGATTGACATACTATGACGCATCCTATCTGGAGGCTGCTCATTCATCAAAGTCAGAGTTGATAACGGATGATAAAAAGCTCCGTGACAAAGCCAAAAAATATGTAAAGGCATCAAGTACTGCATAACTTGTTATGCAATTAACAACAAATTGATCTTTAAGGCTTACATCTTCCAATAGCAGATAATCGTCGATAAAAAACAGTACTGGCAGGAATATAAGGGGGGTATGCTCACAGACAGTGAGAAATTTTGGTCTGAATAATATTATAAAAAAGATAGAATATGTAGAAAGATCTTCGGATCCCAGCATGAAGGCGCTTGTAGAAAACAACACTTACATTATCACAGTTCTCCTGTAGTCAAACCGGTCACTGGCCAATCCTGTATATTTCTGAGCCAATGCACCAATTGCAGAACCTGATATCATCACGGTGTTTTAGATTGTATTTAGACTTTAAAATGATTCTGCCTTAAGTGTGTTGAAAATCCTGAGCGATGATAAGTCAATCCTATCATCCCGGATACAGCCTATGCCACACCCATGTTTTTCAATTAACCCGTTGAAGTCTGTATTATATAAAAATGGAAATGTGCGAATTTTCGATAACGTTTTTTTCCCTTTACCAATTGATAATGTTATTTTCAAGACCCCTGGTTCAGGGCAATAATATGTAAAAACTGTTATATTCAACATACCTTACATTAAAGGTATGGTTATAAATAACGTTAGTTTGATAATATAATTGGAGGTAATTAGAATGCCTGGTGGCAGCAGTTTCAATATTGTGATGGCGACTGGTACAGCCGAGAAGCTGGTTATGCTTGGTGTTTTGACACAGACAGGTGCAAATCTTGGTATTCCTGTAAGGATATTTGTTACTGGTACTGCACTTAAATCATTCAAGAAGAATGGGTTCAACGAAAAGCCGGTTATGCCAGCCGGTTTCGAGGACTACATGAAGGGACTCATTGCAGGATTGGACAAGCTTAGGACGGATAACTGGCATAAAATGATCGAGACAGCTATGGAAACAGGTGATGTCAAGGTTTTTGCCTGTTCTCTCATGACTTCTGCACTTGGATGGAAAAAGGACGATCTGGATCCAATCGTTGACAGCATAGTCGGAGCAACAGATTTCATGATACAGTCTGCTGGAGGCCAGATAGTAATAATCTGAGGGATTCATATGACAACACATAACGTTGACAGTAAGGGAACAGCCTGCCCTGGTCCTATAACTGATTTGATCAGAGCCTACAGGAAGGCGTCAAATGGTGACATTATAATCCTCCAGGCAACCGATCCCGGTGTTGTGCCGGATTCCAAGGCCTGGTGTGGAATGACCAAGAACGAGCTCGTCAGTACTGAGGAAAACAACGGCGAATACGTGGTAACAATTAAGGTGACCGCAAAGAAGTGAGTGATCAATCTGGGAAAATAGGATCATTGAAAAATAAACTGAAGCTGGTGATAAAATATGATAAAAATAGCCATGATTGGTGGTGGAGCTGGAGGACTTATTACTACAAGCAAGCTTAGTTCTGAACTCTCTGAGGAGATAAAGCAGGGAAAAGTCTCAATAACGATTTTTGACAGGAGAGAAACACAGGAATTCCAGCCGGGATATCTTGAGACTGCGTTCCGTGGAACAAAGCCAGAAAAACTGAAGAAACCTGTGGATAATCTCATTTCCAAGGGAGTGAAGATAGTGCATGCAGACTGCACATCACTCGATCTTGACAACCACCAAATCTTGACGGAAAGGAACCAGGAAAGGTACGATTTTGATTACGTAATAGTTTCGACGGGCTGTTCTCCTGACTATTCACAGATACCCGGACTGAAGGAAGCTAATATGGACTTTTACACCGATGCTGATGTATCTTCGAGGATATATTCAACTCTTCAAACAATAAAATCAGGAAGGATAGTGGTGGGAATTGCTGGTCTGCCTTATAAATGCCCCCCTTCGCCCAACGAGGCTGCCTTCATGGCTGATGAATATCTGAGAAGACACGACCTGAGACAAAACGTCGACATAACATTCATAACTCCTTATACAAGGATATATACTGCCGAACCCATAAACGAGGTCATAGAACCACTGTACAGTGAAAGAAATATAGAGTCGAGAACGGTATTCAACACAGACTATGTAGACCCCACTAAAAAGGAGATAATATCTCTTGAAGGTGATACAGTAAAGTACGACTATCTTTTTCTGACTCCGCCTCATAAGCCCGCTGAATTCCTAAGGGGAACAGACTTTGCCGATGACGAAGGGTGGGTAAAGGTCGACAAACGTGATCTCCATATCACTGATCATGATTATGCCTTTGCAATTGGAGACACCACTAATATTCCTACTTCTAAAGCGGGAGTAGAAGCTCACCTGGAAGGTCTAGTTGTGGCGAATAATTTGGTCATGAGTGTGACAGGTGAGGGAACTAAACACTTTTTCACAGGTAGGACGCAATGTTCAATGGAAACAGGATTTCACCGTGCAACATTCGTGGTTGGTACCTACGATAAGCCTGTCAAGAAGATCAGGCCAAGTGTGACAAATTACGCCGAGAAGAAGGTTATGGAAAAGATATACTGGGCATCCTTAGAAGGTCATTACGAGTGGCTTTTCAAGTACCACTTCAAGAGAGACTACTTCGCAGAAAACCCTTCGTAACCGTTTTTCCTTTTAGTCATTGCACTGCCATCCTAACGAATTACCATAAATTGCGGCATACCGCCAGGCAAATTATAATTGTCTCTCTGAAAAAAATATCGTATGAATCATAATTTCTCACCAGGAAACGCTTATTCTCATTGACGTCTAACCAATATCTGTCTGCCCTGGTGTAGTGGGTGTGATTGTAGCCACCTAAACGGATGATTTCGTATCTGCGTTTCAATCCATCAAAATATCCTGCAAGAATGGCTGACATAAATACGTTGAGTGTTGTCTGGTCAAAATTCCCACGAATTACATTATTGGCGACAACTTGCACTGACAATTTGAAACGAATGCCTGTTTTCTCGTGCCATATAAAAGATGAAAAACGATCCAGTATCTGAAGACGAATAACAAAATTAAAAGGGAGTGTTTATTTTTTCTATCTGAAATACTCTAGGCTCTTCAATACTTTCATGTTAAGTTTACCCATCATGGAGTGGTGACCTTTTCCAAGGCCGATGACAGTTCCTTTCTTATCTCTCATCTCCAGAGAAATATTCAGGTAGTCCATTAAAGATGATGCCTGCTTCAAGAAAGAAAGGCTTTTCACATCTTTTGGCAAAATTTTCGAGAATTGCCTTACCTCCTTCTTCTCCGCCAGGTTTATGATAAATCCATCTTTGCTTAATTTCAACTCTCCAATAGTAAAACCCTGAACTTTGAGCCTTATGGTTCCAGCAGAAAATAATCCAAGAAATAGGTTGAGTTTATTTGCTGGCAACTTCTTGTCTCTCATGTATAGGTCTTGCAGTGAAATTAATCGTACCATTAATCACAAGCTTTGCACCTATCCAAGGAAGAGCTATTGTCAGTGAGTCAAACGTAAGTTCTGCTGTGCTCTTCGTTCCCTCAACTGCTTCTATTATACTTTCGATAAAGGTAACTTCCTCGCTTTCATCTGACATAAATAGTTAACGTTACACCATATATAAATATTTCAACATTCCACATCACTAACTTTCAGGTGAAATAAGTTGATCTTACCGTGAGAATTTTCTCAGCAATACTTTCTTTGCCTTGAACCAGTGCCTGAACAAGCATTACTGTATCTAGAAATGCTGTTCCTCGAGGCGAGATATCTTCTCTTCCAGCGTTCCTGAAGATGAAGGATACCTCTTTCCCGTGTCTTTTCAGAAAAGAGAAGAAATTGATATGATAGAATCATAATCATACAGTCTGCTTATCTATTTGAGAATAATATTTACCGTACTTCTGGATGCACAGGGCTCCGTCGCTGTGTCCGGCCCTCCAGTGCACCCTTTTCTCCACGTATTCAGTCACTCTCCCTGCCACCTACCAGTTCAATACAGATCACATTCCCCTCGAGGGAACGGATCGGAATTATACCGGTGACCCGGGTCAGTTTATTCTGCAAAAATGCTCAAAAATGAGCCTGCAGTTACAGTTTCATTCCTGCCTATGATGTTCTCTGCCATGGGATCACTGTTCTCCCCTGGATTTATGAGGTTCCTTTCATCAAAAAACGTGATCATAATAATTTAACTTGGATGGTATTGAAGACGCGATAGGGATTTTTAGAAAACATCATCGTTCATACATAATATTTTAACCTATGCAACATAGTGAAGCCACTTATCATAATTGCCGTTCTTTCCTCTCACTATGTCACTGAATGCATTTGCTATGCTCTTCGTTACATCTCCGACATTCCCATTTCCAACGGGAACATTGTCGACATTTATTATTGGAGTCACCTCTGCAGCAGTTCCGGAGAAAAATATCTCATCGGCAGTGTAGAGTTCCTCCCTGTGCACAAACCTCTCCGTAACATGGAATCCCATGTCCCTTGCCATGGTTATGATCGATTCTCTTGTTATTCCCAGAAGAATGTCAGAATCCTTTCCTGGAGTTATTATCTCACCATTTTTTATAATGAAAATATTCTCGCCAGAACCTTCTGCAACGAAACCGTTCATCGACGTGAAAATCGCATCATCGAATCCTGAATCCCTTGCCTCATTGATGCCCACAATGGAGTTTAAATAGTTTCCACTGGCCTTTGCCTGTACTGGAAGCATCCTGGAACTTATCCTCTGCCAGGATGATGTTCTGCATTTGATACCTTTCAGCACGCCTTCAAAGTATGCACCGAACGGAAATGCCCATATGTAAGTGGATATTTTTGGTGTTTTTGGTCTCAAGAGTTCTGAATAATTTGCATAGAACGCAAAGGGGCGGATATAGCAGTCGCCAAGGCTGTTCACTTTCACAGTTTCAACTATAGCATCACTGATTTCTTTTGGTGCGAATGGTATCTTCATACGGTAAATCCTGGCTGAATTGAAAAACCTCTCTGTATGGTCTTGAAGCCTGAATATTGCAGTACCCTTCGATGTTGAATAGGCACGAATTCCTTCAAAAATACCGGTTCCGTACTGAAGGGAATGGGTTGATATGGGAACGGTCGCATCCTCGTGGTTCACTAATTTGCCGTCAAGCCATACTTTCAGGTTACTCATAATGTAACATCACTACTATCATTATATGGGTTTTGATATGCTAATGTGTGGCAGTAAGCCCTAATACTGGTTCAGTGTGTCAGACAGCTCGCCGATCATGGCGGAGGAAATCCCCTGAATCAGTCTTTGGAATACGGGTACTTTCGGCTCCATGAATCTTACCTTCTTCACACCTCTGGTCTTCAGGGAAATATCATCCACAACATCCTTGAGAGTTCCAGAAGCATCAATGAGCTTCCTTCTCAAAGATTCACCGACTGAAAAGACCTGTCCCTGCGCAATCTCCTTCATATCTTCCATGGAAATGTTCCTCTTATTTGATACCAGCTCAACAAACCTGTCATATGATTCTCTGATTATATTTTCGA
Source organism: Thermoplasmatota archaeon (assembly GCA_023379435.1). Classification (GTDB taxonomy): domain Archaea; phylum Thermoplasmatota; class Thermoplasmata; order Thermoplasmatales; family Thermoplasmataceae; genus WAQW01. Next base: position 8,516 of record JAMCUH010000029.1, read on the forward strand.
TGATCTCCTTTCCGTGGTCATCAGTGGAGAACGGCGAAAGGGAATCCTTGTACATGCCCATTTTTATTGTGTCAACCCTTATTCCTATTTTCTGGAGGAAATTGCTGATGTTGGGCATTATGCTTATCACGCCTATGGATCCAACAATAGAGCTGTTAAACGCAAATATTTTCTGGGAAGCCATGGAAATCCAGTACGCACCAGAAGCACCGATGCCTTCTATATAGGCATAGAGTGGCTTTTTCCTGGATAATTCCACACATTCGTTGTAGATCAACTCGGAAGAAACTGCATCTCCTCCACCTGAATTTATGTGTAGTATTGCACCTGCAACCTTCTTCCTGGCGGACGCATACCTTATGATTGGAACAATACTCCTTTGCATCCTCTGGTTAATGTTACCTTTGATTGGTATCACTGCTATGTACATAATTAAGCAGTTAAGTCTTCCATATAAGAACTTTGAAGAGTTGAAGCAGATTGCGAAAAATCATTTATGTATCATATCAGAGAGTATTTTATCTATATCAGACCTGGATACATCTCTCGGATTTCCTATTATACCCGTCGACTCAAAACAGAGATCTGCAACAACCTTCTTTCTTGTCATGTATTCATCAACGTCAATTCCGGCATCCTCAACATATAGTGGCAAGCCCATAAACTTAAGAAAACTTTTTACAGATTCCTCAAGATTTTCCTTCCTTAGATCAGTGCTGAAAAACGAATTGATCTCCTCGTAGCGATCATGGCATGAAACATCGTTGAATTCAATAACTCTGGGAAGAAAAATACCGACACTGAGACCATGGGGCTTGTGGAACACTGCTCCGAAGGCATGACCCAATGCGTGCGCCAGACCGATCTGTGAATTGGAGAACGCCGATCCTGCCATGGATGCACCTATCTGAACCATGGAATTGTATTCCATGTTTTCAGGATCATCGTGAAGTTTTGCGCAGCCCGATGTGATCAGCATAACCGCCTCCCTCGCAAGCGAGTCAGAGTAGGGGTTTTTCCAGGTTGAGACATAAGCCTCAATGGCATGTGTAAGTGCATCGGTTGCGGTATTTCTCCTCACTTCAGCTGGCATCCCAGAGACCATGGAGGGATCCAGTATTGCAAAATCAGGCATTATTTCCGGGGAGGCCATTTCCGCCTTCCGCCCATCATTTCTATCCGTTACAACAGCTGCCCATGAACATTCGGATCCCGTTCCGGCAGTTGTTGGTATTGCAATGAATTTGTGGTTTTTCTTGATACCGAGATATGAAAGTGGTGTGAGATCAAAGAAATCAAGGTCCGGCCTGGAAAGTCTGAAAAGGATCACCTTGGCTGCATCCATGGACGAGCCTCCACCAAGACCGATGATTGTGTCAGGCTTGAAATTTCCTATCTTCTCCACTGCGTCATTTATCTCGTCCACAGATGGCTCTTCCTTAATGTAATCAATGGTCTCCACGGAGGGAGAGAAAATATGTGCCTTCACTTTTTCCAGAATCCCGGATTTTGAAATGTTTCTATCCGTTACAATGAGAACAGCTTTCATATCTATGCTTTCCAGGAATGAAAGTGCATCATCACCGTAAACAACCGTTGGCGATCTGTAGAACCACATATCAGAACTCTGTATCTATTTTTGATGCCGTTCTGACAAGCTCCTTTGCAGCCTTGGTATACCTCATAATCTTCATCATGGGACCTTCCAGCTTGAATTTTCCCGTAAGAACACCCTGCAATGGATCTATCTGACCCTGAATCAATTTAACCCAGTTTCCAAATGGACCGATATATCTGAAAGCAGATTTAGGTGCGTCAGAGGCATTCTGAAAATATCTGGCATCCCTGCATTCACCGTGGTAGAGATCAAGCCACATGGCTATGTCGTTCTTGAGGGGACCGTCTGCCCTGCAAACAAAAGTTATATCTCCCTCCCAATCCCTGGCAGAATCCTTGTAGATATCATTGCTTTTGAGCCTTTCCACATAGAGATCCATCCATTCTTTTGAAGGGAATTTTACCATGTCTGAATAACCAATGGAGATATATCTATTTTTTCGGCATCTTTAACGAGAAACAGAAAACAATTATTGCACTGCCATGGTATTTATGATAATTCTGCACCCTGAATTGTCAGTGCTTGATATAATATACACTTTCAATTATTTTTAATGTTCAAACTTGAATTGCGTGGGTAAAGGATATTGTGTCAACATTAACAGCTCATAATTACTTCATAGCGATGTGCCTAACATTTATTCATTGAAGTAAAGGTCAGGGATCGAGGAACTACGCTGACACTTACGGGCAAAGGATCGACCACCTCTCCGTCAATTTCCACTGGCGCGAACCCGGAGATCTCAATTTTTGATGCCTTAATGTTTGTTACTACAGGATCACGGATATAATCGCCAGATTTCAGCGAGCCAAATTTCCTCAAAAGCTTTAACCTGCCAATTTTCCCTATCACATGAATGTCAAGCATGCCGTCTGTCAGCGACGATTCCGGGGAGGCTTTCATCCCCCTGCCAAAATACCTTCCGTTTGCCACAATTATTTCCGGAGTAATGAATGCATGGTCAATTTCATCCGCCGCTATTGTAATATTATATGACTTCAAATGCATCAGTTCCCTAAAAACAGAGCGTGTGAATACATGCCTATCCCGTGAATCAGAGGAATTAACCCTGTCCATTACCATGGCACCAAAACCCACCTCCATGATATTTAGAAAGTATCTCGATCTGCCATTCCATGTGCAAACGGCGCAGTCCACTCTTGTGGTATGTCCATTCTTTGCGCTCATTACGGAATGCTCTATATTCAGAATGCCGAGAGATCTGGCGAAATCGGAGCCCGTACCTGTGGGAAACACACAGATGATCATGTCAGTTTTTACAAGTGGCTGGACCGCCTCATTGAGTGTCCCGTCACCGCCAGCAATGAAAAGTAGACGGGTTCTTCCATCCTCCAGGATTTCTCTTGAAATGGCCGTTGCGTGTCCCATTCCCGTGGTTCTTGCCGCTATTAAGGGAGGGTGGCACATCTCCTTTTCTATGTATCCCGGAATGTTTAGGTTTTTTGCAGTGGCTGAGTTTGGGTTGTATATGATAGAGTATGGTACTACTTCCATTTCCATACCATCTTCTCATCCCTGAGCTCACTGAAGAGATTTCTCTTTCCTCCATCAACGTATTCATGAAAGGAGCTTCCAAGTCCATGATGATGAGTAATGCTTCCGCCGTTATCAAGGATAACCTGGATCATGACCTCCCTGACGTGTTTTAAAAGCATGTCAGGTTTCTCTCCATTAATGAGGAATGTGAAATAGATGCAGGACCCCTCCAGATACTGATGTGAAAGGTGAGCCATGATCATACCCGTTCCCTGATTCTCCCTTACAGTCTTGTGAAATGCTGATATGGTCTCTGAATGAATCCTTTCAACAGAATCCCAGAAGGCAGACGTTTCCATTGTATCACTTATGATCCCCCTTTTCCATAATGAATTTGCCATTCTGGGACGCAGATATCTCCCCTCGTACCACGATTTTGCACCGCTGCTTCCCACGGAAACTGATCCCCTTATTCTTCCAAACTTCTCCCCATTATTCACGATTATGCCGAGGGAACCGTCAACTGTGCCACGTAACCTGAGATACCTCCTTAGCCTATCCCTTGTTTTCCTGTTGATCTCCAGAAGAGATACGCTTGTTTCTGTCTCATCCATTACCCTGAGCACCGTGGGATATCTGTCCATTTCAGAAATGGCGTTTATGGCATCATGGAAGGATCTGAAAAATACCGTTGAAAAGTGCCTTTTTTCCGGCTTCCTAAAAATTTTCATATTTGCAGACAGGATTACTCCATTCTGTCCTTCAGCACCAAGAACGATTGAAACCGCTGAAGGCCCAGCTGAATTCCTTGGAAGAGCCTTTTCAGATATTATGGAACCTTTCCTTGCAATCTTCACGCCACTCACTATATCCTCGATATCGCCGTACGTGTTTGACTCCTGCCCAGTTGCCTTTGTGGATATCCAGCCGCCAACAGTGGAGTACCTGAATGACTCTGGAAAGAATCCGCATGTGAAACCCTTCTTTTCAATTGCATCCTCTATCTCCTTACCGGTTAAGCCGGCTCCCGCTGTGATCATACTTTCACTGAATGTCAGGTCCTTCAGGTTGGAAGTGTCGATACACACCGTTTTATGCCCTGACTTGCATGCTACACCACCCGTAACGGAAGTCCTGCCACCGGTTACAGTGAAAACTGCATCGATTTTCCCACATGAGCGCATAAGTTCTTCAATTTCACTCTCTCTTGGAAAAATGACAGCATCTACTGGATCTGGAATTTTGCCATGCATGAGATTTATGAACTCCAGTGATGACTTTCCCAGTGAATGTATCACTCTCTGTTCTGGTTCTACAGATATTCTTTCTTCCGAAACGTATTTCCTCAGCTCCCTGAGAAGGGATTCATCCCGGGGAAGGTCGGGAACGCTTATGGTACCATCCCATACTGGCCTGTCCCAGCTGAATCCAAGCATTTTTGAAAGATATTCCTTCGTTTCATTGGATAATGGTATCTCATCACCGTTATCATAGAGGACGTTGATGTACTTGGCCATTTTCATAGTATCAGCCCTAGCAGATCACATCTGTTATATTATTGTATTCGATTCATTTTAAACTGAAAATGTCAATAAGGGAATTTCCATACGGAACAACGGGACCATGAACGGAAGACAGAGGAAGATTGTCATATACATACTAATAGCGTATGCTGTCATTTTCTTTCTCATCTTCGTAGTGTTTCCGATAATAGCACTTTCGTATCCTTCCACGGGAAAATACTTCGGATACTTTCCTCTTGTATTTTTCTTCCCTTTTTTCTGGGGTTTTGGAAGAAGAAACCAGGGCCAGACGGGACAAAACACGAGTTCTGGGTCTGGTGATCAGAACAGCTACGATAATGAAACAGCAACGAAGTATGGGAACGAATTCGTCATGGGGCAGGTAAGCAGTGACGAATCCTCTCCATGGCGCTACATGAAGTATGTGACACTTGTGCTCGTGGTCGCACTTGCTGTGGCAGTTTATTTTGCCTTGAGGTGAGCATAGATTCGAAATGGTTTGGAGCGTCAACTTAAGAGATTTTGGGTGTGAAAAGCTCCGTTGTTACGTGTTCAGTTCGCAGGAAGCACTGATATATAACCTGAGTATTAACCGACAATGACTGTAACCATACTGGGTTTTGGAGGAAGCCCCAGAAAGGGATCATTCAACAGTGCGCTGTTGAGGGAGGCAAAAGACCTGATGCCCGAGGGATCGGTGCTAAATACCTTTGATATATTCGGAATACCTCTTTTTAACCAGGATGACGAGACAAATCCTCCTGAAATCGTTAAGAGATTCAAGGAGGCCATAAAAGCATCAGATGGCTTGCTCGTGGTTTCACCGGAATACAACTATTCAATTCCAGGTTATTTGAAGAACGCCATAGACTATGCCAGCAGGCCGCCAGAGACCAATTACTTCAAAGGCAAACCCGTTGCCTTCATGAGTGCATCCACCGGTATGCTGGGGGGAGCCAGGGCGCAGTACCATCTAAGGCAGGTTGCAGTATTCCTTGACATGAAACCAATTAACAAGCCTGAAGTCTTCGTATCATTTGCACCTACCAAATTTGATCAAAATCTCAGGCTCAAGGACGATGCGGCGATAGGTTTCATGAAGCAGCTTCTTCAGGAACTGGTTAATGCCTGCAAGAAGGCCTGACTGGACCTGAGAATTTTTTCTCCATTCTTCGTAGAACTTCCAGTGAGATTGTGATCCAAAGGTTACCATATGATAGCAACGGAACACTCCGCAAAAATTTAAGCATAATGGATACTTTTACTCCTCAATGAGGAAGAAGTCGGAGAGACTTTTGACCTTTTTTGACAAGTACAGGGAGAAAAACCTGAAGGTTCCGATTATTGTTGAGGGAAAGAGGGATATTTCCTCTCTGAGAAAACTTGATTTCAGGGGAGAGATCATACTTCTCAACACAGGGAAGAGCCTTATGGGTAAGGCAGAGATTATTTCTGAGGAATACAAGGAGGTAATAATCCTAACGGACTTTGACAGGAAGGGGGTATTTCTGAAGAACAGGATTGTCACGTACCTCATGAGCCTGGGAATTCAGGCTGATCTTTCATTATGGAACTATGTATCAAAAAACATGCCCGCCAGAACCGTGGAACAGCTCCCGTGGGCGTATGACACGGTCTTGACACAGGAAATGAGGTAGTGGAGTAACCTTTCATCGTGATGTTCCAACGGAGAGCTGCATAAATAGAATAAAGTTTGTGGGATACTGACCCAATGGCTTCAAACATTGACATAACATTTCTTGGAACGGGAGGGTCGTGGCCTTCCCCTGGGAGGTCTCTTCCATCCGTAGCCGTGAGGGTCGATGATGTACTGAATATTTTTGACTGCGGAGAAGGGACACAGAAACAGATCATGAAGAGCGGTCTGTCATTCATGAAGATTGAAAATGTCTTCATAACGCATTTCCACGGTGATCATTTTCTTGGACTGCTCGGGCTCATACAGAGCATGTCATTCAACGGGAGGGAGGATCCGCTGCACATTTTTGGCCCTCCAGGCGCAATACCCATTATGGAGAACGCACTTTCCGTCGGGTATTACACACTTGGTTTCAAGGTGGTTGTCCATGTCTTAGAACCCGGCACATCCGTTGATATGGGTAAATTCATCATAAGGACACATGGGAATGATCATCCCGTTCCGTGCATAGCTTACTCACTGGAGGAAAAGGATATGGTCAGGATCGACCCGGAAAAGGCAAGGTCACTGGACATCCCCTCAAGAAAGCTGGAGCTACTCAGGAACAGGGGGATCATCGTTCACAGTGGCAGGACCGTTTCACTTGAGGAGGTAGCTTCAGGAGTAAGGAAGGGAAGAAAGATCGTCTACACAGGAGACACAAGGCCCATGGATGATATGCATGTCTTCGCAAGAGACGCTGATGTATTGATCCATGACACAACTACCGATTCTTCATTGGAGCCAACGGTGAACCAGTATGGCCATACAAGTTCGAGGCAGGCTGCCATCATAGCCAGAGATGCCAACGTGAAGAGATTCTATCTCTTCCATTACAGCCCGAGGATTGACAACCCGTCAGTGTTGCTGGAGGAGGCAAAAAGAATATTCCCTGAGTCATACCTCAGTCGTGAGTTATTGCACTTTGACGTCAAGGTGAGGAAATAGCCCTTGAAAACTCGCCTCAGTTACACGTGAATAATATTGAGCTGCAATCAATTTTACCCTGGCAGCTCCCGCTCCATTTTACCCATTGCAAGATGAAGTGCATCAAGATTGAGCTGCAGTAATTTTCCTGAAAACCTCGATCTTATGGCATTTTCGAGGCCCTCCAAAGTTAATCCTGGAACTGAAGCCTCAAGGGCGGTGCCGAGCATCACTATGTTTGTTGCCTTTACTGAACCGGCATCTCTTGCGATCCTTGAAGCATCTATCCGTCTTAGCCGGATGCATTGAGGAAGATTGGACAGCATAGCATCAACATCTGGATATTCAAGATCGCGAATGCCAAGGTAGATTGGGGATATCTTTTCGCTGTTCACCACTGCATCCATTGGATAGGAGATCTGCTCGAGTATCCTCATCGCCTCAATGGGCTCAAAACCAAGCAACAAATTGTACTTGGATTTGAATGATATTGGACCGTATATTTCACCAATCCTCACCTCAACGGTTATTGATCCGCCTCTCTGGGAAAGGCCGTGAAGCTCTGACATGATGACGTTGTATCCACTATCCATAACAGTCTGCGATAGTATCGTACCGGCAGTTACAACCCCCTGCCCCCCTTCCCCCGTAAGTATGATGTTAAATGCTGGCATGTTCCACCTCTATTGCTCTATACGGGCAGACGTAGACCTGTGAACAAACACCGCATCCATCACAGAGATCAGGGTTTATTTTTATTCTCTTGTCTTCAATGTATATGGCAGGACATGCGAAATTTTCCACGCAGTTCATGCAGAGGCCACACTTGTCCTGGTTAACTGTGTAAACCTGCAGCTTCCCATTCTTCTGCATCTTCCTGTCCCGGAGAATGGCGCACTCCCTCCTGGATATTATTACAGAAATGCCATCATTCCTTAGGGCAGATGTGATAGCCTTGAGAGTTACTGCAGTATCGTACGGATCAACTATTGCGATGTCACTTATACCTATGCCTCTGACAATTTCCTCAATTTTTACCGGCGCAACTTCAGTGTCTGTATCACTTCCTGGGTTTGGCTGCTGCCCCGTCATGGCAGTGACATCATTATCGAGAATCATCACAAGCATATTCAGGCCGTAATGGTAGGCGTTAATGAGAGGTTCTATGCCTGAATGATAAAACGTTGAATCACCAATGAATGCGATGACTTTCCTTCCACTAACTAGTGAGAAACCGTTGGCAAGACCGATGGAAGAACCCATGGATATCATTGTATCAGCTTCCCTGTACGGCTCGTAGAATCCCAGTGAATAACAGCCAATATCAGATGAGTAGACCGGATCTACCTTCATCATTTTTACCGCCCTTTCCACGGCATAATATGTGGCGCGGTGGGGGCATCCCGGACAAAGGACTGGAGGCCTCGGGGGAAGCACTGATTTTACGGCTACAATAGGCGTATAGGGAAATCCCATTATTTTTGATAGGGACTGGGCAACTGTATCCGGGGTGAACTCATGGCTGTAACTGAAATAACCGTCAATCTTCCCGTTTATGATTGTTTTCAGTCCATTTATCTGTGAAGTTATTCTGACATTGTTCTCAAGATAGGGATCAAGCTCCTCTATAACAACAACCCTTTCATGTTCAGAGAGAAAGGCTGATATCATATCCCTGGGAGCAGGATAGGATAGACCTATTTTCAGTATGTCTGCATCGAGGGCGTATTCATTCACCACATCCATTACTGAATTGAATGATGCACCAGATGTGATTATTCCAATGCCTCCACTTCCAATCCTCTCAATCCTGTTAAGGTCATATGAATCCGATTCTTTCTCGATCTCGGATATTTTCTCAATAAGTTTTTCTTTCAATCTGAGGGCGTTTGAAGGCAGACTGACAAACCTCTCAGGGTCCTTAACAAATTGGGCCACAGAAACATGTTCCTTCTCTATTTTTCCAAGTGCAACTGGTGCCCTCATATGAGCCACTCTTGTCGTGGTCCTGAAAAGTACTGGAATATTATATTTCTCAGAGATCTCATATGCCTTTACAAGAAAATCCTTTGCCTCCTGTGGATTGGATGGTTCAATCATGGGTATGTGAGCAAGCTCGGCATAATGCCTGTTATCCTGCTCATTCTGGGATGAATACATTGATGGATCATCTGCAGTAAGGACAACCATTCCGGCCCTTGTACCAGTGTATGCAGTTGTGACGAATGGATCTGAAGCGACATTGAGGCCAACGTGTTTCATGAATACCAGAGATCTTACTCCACTGATTGATGCGGCAAATGCCGTTTCCACTGCAACCTTCTCGTTCACAGAAAACTGAAATTTAATTCCAGCTTCCTTATGCAAATCATAGAGAGTATCCCCTATTTCACTTGAAGGTGTGCCAGGATACGTCGTAACAACAGAGACTGAGGCTTCAAGAGCACCCCTTGCTATTGCCTCATTGCCCAGAAGGAAAAGTTTCTTTCCGTTTTCCTCATTGTCAAGAAGAAGGGATAAAAGTGTCATATGAAACATGATATACAATGGCAGCAACTATTACTACGTCTCACCTTACTGATTAGGTGAGACAAGCGTTATCAATGCACTATGCCGTTCAGCCCCTGCCATGAACAATACCACTGCTGTTCTGATAATGCCCAGATCTTGAAGAGTAATCCCTCTCTGCACCTTCAGTGAGGCGTAGAAAAACAATCTGGACGATCCTTTCCCCACTGTTTAGTGAAAAAACGCTTTCCGAAGCGTTATAGAGTGACAATGTAAGATTGCCCCTGAATCCTGCATCGACCGCACCAAAGGAACCGATTATACCCTTCCTTGCAAATGATGATCTGATCCAGAGCATACCCATAATGTTGGCTGGAAGGTTCACAACTTCCTGAGAAGAAACAAGAAAGTGTCTTTTTGAACCTATCTTACCGTAGTACTTCTCGCTCCCCTCCACCTCTATCCTGGCGGCAGTGAGATCATAACCGTTAGGCGTCATGTTCTCCGGTCTGAAGTTTGTTTCCACAAGCTGTCCCTTGCCAACCAGATCGAGAATTTCCCTGTCGGAAAGCACAGTCATGATATTTCACCCTTAACGCTTTTTCCGGAAACAAACTTCGTGAAAATTGTTATATATAAAATCATAGCAACCGCAAATGATATGAAATAGCTTATGTCTATTCCCCCAAGTATCTTTGCAACGGGACCTTCATACACCACACCGGGATTCATGAACGGTACAGAAACAGCGATGGAGGCAACATAGGAAAAAATGGCCGCTATGACCTTCCGGGATGTTGGTTCCATGTGTGATGATGCTCTTCCCACAATGAAGAAATCGGCTATCATGATGCCAAGCCATGGAGTGATCCAGTAGTCCAGGATATAGAGAAAATCCTCGTAATAGGAATAGTAATTCACGTAGCCAAAATAGGAAAGCAGGATTGCAACGATGAGGACAAGGACAACGATATGGCTCCTTCGCATGTGCACACCCATGCTTTTCATTGAGAGGGAATTGGAGTACAGGTTGAGGGCATTTGCTGCAAGTCCTCCCAGGAATATTGCCATGAGACCGAAAATCGCAAGATTGACTGGTCTCAGAAGAACATATACCTGCTCGGAAATCTGTGTCTGTCCAACGGCATCCGCTGCAATTATATATCCGCCAATTTCAACAAATATGCTGGCAAGAGCGGATCCGAGAAGTGTCCATATGAACACCCTTGACGATTTTTCCTTCTCCTCAACGTATCTGGAGTAGTCGGAAGCATACGGCCCCCAGCTCATTATGTATGAGAAGGAAAGTGCAACCATTGTTCCAAAGGCAACAAGGCTGAAAGGACCAGATACTGTTATGAGCGATGTTCCAAACTTTTCGAGCAGATAATAAAGTATGACAACGAACATTATGCCGAGGACAAATGACATTGCTTTCTCGAAACCGTGGATCACTCTCTCACCGAAATATGCCATGAGAGCAACAAGTATACACACAATAAGTATGGGAAATATGTAAAGACCTATGGTAACACCGGAGCCAGCTGAAATATAGGTCAGCCTGCCATTGCCAAAGAGAAGAACAGCAACAGCCGTTGCAGCAATGATGGAATTAAAGGTGAACCATCCCATGCTGTTGATCCACTGCAATCCTGACATGATCTTTCCACCGGTTGTACCGAATGATCTCCTTCCGATCATCATCTGTGGAAGGCCGGTCTTGGGCCCCATCACGCTCATAAATGCGAGAAGAATGCCTCCAAGGATGTTTCCTATCACCACAGATACAAGGAGCCAGTTAAGGGAGATGCCCAGGCCAAGTCCCAGCGATCCAAGCGCAAGATCCCCGATGGTCAGGTTGGATGCAAACCAGAGGAAGAACTGCGATGACCCTTTTTTATTCCTTTCACCTGCCGTGATATACTGGATGTCCTTTTTCTCCAAGAGCCCTCTTTCACTATTTTTGATCACAGGGATCATATCTAATATCGCAATGTAGCTATTAAAAAATACTAGTTATATCTCACGATTTAGCCGTACATATTTCACTGCAAACTCTTGCTTAAATCCATAGATATATATTATTACAATCGGTCTTACAATGAAAATTGGAACGCATTCTTAAGGAAGATATTATGTGAGATATGGCTGCACATCCAGTCGTTTGAAACAGGAGTGACTTCTGATTTTTATTTGGAGGGGTTAAAAGCCCTCCTGAGCGAATTATAACTTTTGAAACGTCTGTTTACATTCTCCCATCCTGTTCTGTATGAGAATGCATCAAATGTATCTCACTCCTTCTTCCTGTTATTTCTGTTTCTCATTAGTATTACTGATTCTGCCACAGCTATAACAAGTAAGATACCTGTGAGAGCTTCAAATATGGTAAGATACAGAGCTTGCTGGTGGTTTGGCGCTACGAGCTTCGGTTCCTGATAGAAGTATATGCTTACGTTCTGATTTGCTGTCACAACGATGGTACCGTTGGAGTATGCTGGATAGAACTTCGCAACAGAGGATGACTGATTTGTATTATTCAGGACATGGGCTGAATATACGTAAGTTCCGGAAGTTACGTTGTATGTAATAGTTGAAGAGTGGGACTCCTTCTGCCCAATGATATTCTGTGGATTGCTCATATCTTTCAGCGATACTACCCAAGTTGAATTTGATGGCAGACCATTTTCCACAAAGGTCAGAGAATAAGTAAGCTGAGAAAATGTGACGTTCACATATGTTACATTACCCTGGACGGTTAGGCTACCACTAAATGGTGTCATCACGTAGCCGGGAACATTTTCAACGTAATAGAAGTAAGTTCCATTGGGCATGCTGAATGTCAAAGTTGTTGTATCGCTGGTATTAGTGACATTATCAAGTATAACTGACCACTGTGTTCCTGAAGCAAGCCCTTTTTCCCTAAACACAACCGTGAAATTTTCAGGGTTCAGACTGATGGTGAAGATAGTTGGCTGGTTGCTCATGTTGTAGTATTTATCCTCGAGCCAATAATGAAGCTGAGTTGTGTAGTAATCACTGAGAGGAGATTCGGATGGTCCTCCAGGTGTGACTCCAAGGAAGGTTCCCGTTCCTGGGGATGATATCTCTTTTAGTACTGAACTGGTAGTTGCAGGGCTCATCGGAACTGAAAAATCTATGGAGCCCACACCTGCTACGCTCACCGTGTGAGACCCTCCCTTGTAGGGAATGGGACCAAAATTCCCCTGGGGAAGTCCTGCAAGGTTTGGTATCTCCAGTTGGTGCACAACTCCCCACTGCCAGGAAGAGACATTGGGTCCTATGTTTTTCAAAAGAAAGCTCACAGCTGCCGGAAACGCTTCCCTGACAAGCTCTGTAAAGTTCCCATTCAACCAGGTAGAATTCGTGTGATTCTCTGCGAGATATATTAGTGTGGAAACCGTAGGAATACCCTCGGCATTGAAACCATTCTGCGAGTATATCCTCTGGAAGCTCATGTTGACAACCTCCATCTTCAGATACCAGTATACAGTTGGTCCAACCTCATTGGTATAATCTGTATAGTTCCAGCTCTGAAGGTAATGGAATGCTTCGGTTTCTGTTGTGTTCATTGACATGTTTCTTAAGGCAGAAATAAGCAAAGGAACAAGCATGACAGCAAATGGTGCACTGACGTTTGCCTGTAGAGCTATCATATCGTTCACCGTCATGTTGGGATGTGCTGCAAGAAAAGCGGATATTGTATGTGCCCTCCCGCCCTGACCACCAGATTCAGCCACCAGTGGATAAGGATAGTTCAGACCTGCAAGTGGCTGGTTTGGAGCAAATGCATACCCTCTTGCAGGGTTCTTAACCTGAGGCAGGTACTTGAATGGAACGATGCCATCAGGCTCGTACTGTGGGAGGGAACCATTAAGAAGGGATTGGGATCCTATCACTTTCACAGTCTTCCCGTCAGGTAGGGTCGTATCGATTAGTGGGAAATCACCAGCAGTTATTATTCCAGCGCTGCTTCTGGAAACCAGAGCAAAATTTTGAGGGGGTGATGCCCAGTATCTGAGCGCATTTAGCATACTGGAGTAATTGGTGGACTGATCAAGTTTGATCAGGGCTATGAAATCAAGCGAGTTGACGTCGCCTGCCCAGTTGAAGCTTATGCCAAAATTATTGGTCTGCGCCCACAGTGGGCCATTATTTGTATAATTAACGTAATATGTGTGACCAAGAAGTACATATTTGCACACATCTATGGGATGCCAGGTGCCGTTGTAAAGGTAGTTTGAACCATTGAGTATCTCCAGATACTCGTTTGCATTGTATCCACCAGGTGTGGTAAGACCCCATGAAGTGTATGGTGTATGGCCTATGAGAATGCCGGGAACATTTACAAGTTCCCAGCCAGTTACATTGAAGAAAGGATCAGTGAGCTGCATGGGGAGGAAAAGGTTGGGCAAAGAAAGACCCAGATGGGGATCGTTCTCTATCATGGGGTAGCCCGTGGCTGAATAATTTCCTGTTACTATCCACTCGTTGCTTCCGGCATACGATCTGTCAATGTTGTGTTTGAACAGATTGAGGTACGGATCGTTGGCATTGGCAGTGCAAAGAAGAGAGGTCAGATTTTTAATGAGAGACAGATTCACTCCCGTTGCAAATCTGGAGTACCAGTTGAGTGACCACAGGTAGCTGGGAGAAATGCCCTGGTCTGTGAGATTGTATCCGTTGACTGTACCACTGCCAGGTACAACTGTTATGTTTTGCGTGAAGTAGGGATAATCCGGCCATAACAGAGATGTATTATTCACGCCGAATGCATTGATGAATAAATCGTTTCTTATGGAATTGCCCTTACCATTTATCAGACCAAAAGCCATATTTTCCTGCCAATCAAGTGTGTATAGTACCCTCCAGTATACAGGAGAGAAGCCATAAATCTCAAAGCACAATGGTGGTGAATTTATCGTTTGATTTATATATGCGTTGACTCCATTTGCGTAATCTTTCAGATATGCATAGTATTGTGGATATTCCCTTTTGTA
>JAMCUH010000030.1 GCA_023379435.1 Thermoplasmatota archaeon
AGATAGTTGCTCACAGGCTTGGTCTCGTTCCTCTCAGATCAGATCTGAAAATGAATTTCAGGGATGAGTGTTCCTGCAAGGGTGCCGGATGTCCCTTATGCACCGTGACATACTCCATAAATAAGCTCGGGCCCTGCACCGTTACATCAGGTGATATCATGCCTCTCGGAAATCCTGATGCCGCTCCTGTGGATACAGACATACCCATAGTGAAGCTGGGCAATGGCCAGGCAATGCTTGTAAGCGCGGAGGCAATTATGGGTCGCGGTTCGGAGCACGCCAAATGGCAGGCGACTTCAGGCGTCTCATACAAGTACCACAGGGAATATATTCTGGACAAGAAAATATTCACCAATTGGAAGGAGGTCAGTGAGGCATATCCTGATTCCGTTGTTGAGAATACTCAGAAGAGGCTTGTTCTGACCGATGACTACCACCTCAGGGGTCTATCATCACTGGTTGAGATGCCAGGTGTTTCCGTATCGGAGGATAATACCAGGTTCATATTCAGGTTCGAGACAGACGGATCTCTTACGGCAAGGGAAGTTCTTGAATACTCCCTTAAGCGCCTTCCTCAAAGGTTAAATGTCCTTCTGGAAAGCATTTCCGGATACGGTGACTGAGAAAAATACAATTTTTGGAGATGGAAGATCCTAAATAAAAATATCCATATTGTAAAATTGATTCATTCATCCACAGCGTATGAATAATCTGGCAAATTATTCATGTCCTTGTCAGGATGCAGTGCCTGCCATTCTTCCACAGTCATTTTTTTTGTGGATTCCACCGGATCATATTTTGTGTTTCCGCAGACAGGGCAGGAAAACCTGACTTCATTGAGGATATGGGGTCTTAAAACGTCCCTGCCTCTGAAGATATGCTCAAACTCATGGTTGCAGGATTTACATCTGATTTTCCATATGTGTATGTAATCACCCATGGCTCGCGATCCTCGCTGTGAATAAATTTATTTGCCCTAAATTTGTTAATGGCACGGTTTCCATTTCCCCGGAAATGGATTGACAGTATCTTTTTCTTCATTCCTGTGAGTAGAATGTGATAGGAAATGATAAAATGAGAGATAATTCTCTCAGATTCATATGATCATGGGATACTGTGCATGAATATACCCGATCATGTAATTCTGTATCTTCAGAAGAGTCCTGTTATATCTCCATCACCATCGATGTCAACGTTTTCTGCGGCAGGCGCTTTTGGAAGGCCAGGCATGGTCATTATATCACCGAGATAAGGCACAAGGAAACCAGCCCCGGCAGAAATACCGATGGATTTGACATTCACCGTGAAGCCTTCAGGGTCATTGAGAAGTGCCGGATTATCTGAAAGCGAGTACTGCGTCTTTGCCATGCATATGGGCAGCTTGTCAAGCTTGAGTCTCTTGATCCTGGCTATGTTGTTCCTTGCAGTTCTGTCAAATTGAACACCTGCGGCACCATATATGATTTTGCTCACCTTTTCAATCTTTGTTTCAACACTGTCCTCCAGATCATAGATTCTTGAAATTTTCACGCTAACTTTGAGGCTCTCCATGACCTTCTTGGCAAGCGAAATTCCACCATCTCCTCCCTTTATGTAGACTTCTGAATATGCCCAGTTGATCTTATTTTCATCAAATGTTTCCTTCACAATCTTTTTCTGTTCTTCTGTGTCAGTATCAAAGATGTTCAATGCAACAACAGGCTCTATTCCGAACTTACGCATGTTCTTCACATGTCTTATTACGTTTCTGGTACCTTCCCTGAGGCTCAACATCTCATCTTTGTCACTGGAACCCTGAGAACCATGATGAATCATTGACCTTATGGTTGCAACAATAACAACGGCATCGATGGGGAGATCACCCATTCTGCTCACAAGATCAAAGAATTTTTCAGCACCCAGTTCAGATCCGAATCCAGCTTCAGTAACAAGAACATCCGTGTATCTAAGAGCCATTCTGTCGGCAATTAAACTTGAGGTTCCATGTGCAATATTTCCAAAGGGACCGGTGTGAATGAATGCTGGCACACCCTCTGTAGTCTGGACAAGGTTTGGCTTTAATGCATCAGAGAGGACGGCCGCCATGGCACCAGCTGCCTTCAGGTCTTTCGCATAAACTGGCTTTTTATCATACGTGAATGCAACCATAATATTGCCTAGCCTGTTCTTCAGATCCTCGTAACTTGAAGAGAGGCCAAGTATTGCCATGATCTCTGAAGCGGGAGTTATAACAAATTTGTCTGCTGCAAGAATACCGTTGTCTCTGCCTCCAACACCAACTAGTATGCTTCTGAGGGAGCGGTCGTTCATGTCGATTGTCCTGGGGAATACAATGGAATATGGATCGATGCCAAGTTCATTTCCATGGTAGATATGATTGTTTATCATGGCTGAAAGAAGGTTATGGGCAGCAGATACTGCAGGAAAATCCGATGTGAAAAGAAGATTTATCTTGTCGCTGGGCTCAACCTTTGATCTCCCCCCTCCTGTCGCACCGCCTTTAATTCCAAAGCATGGTCCCAGGGACGGTTCTCTTATGGCAATGCAGGTCTTCACTCCTAGTTTGAAAAGAGCCTGTCCGAGCCCTATGGTTGTTGTTGTCTTGCCCTCACCTGCTGGTGTGGGGTTCATTGCTGTGACGAGAACAAGTTTTCCGGGTTTGGATGAACCTGCCTCAAGAGCCTTCAGTGAAACCTTTGCCATGTATCTCCCGTATCTTTCCAGATGCTCTTCCCCAATGCCGATTCTGGAAGCAACCTCCTTAATATCTAATAATGCTTGCATAATAGGCAATAGGTTACAAATACTTTAATTTGAATCCTATTTTTCACTGAATTAGCGTTAATGGTGTTACGGAAATATTCTTTATATGGCGGGTTTCAGCGTGACCTGTATATGGCACCCCTGTTTAGTTCAGAAATGTGTCTGAAGCCCGCCAGTGCCATTTGAAGATCCATCTCTGCCCGTAGCATTGACATGAAGCGTTCCACACCTTTACTTCCCGCAACGGAGAGTGCGTAAGCATATGGTCTCCCTATGAGGACAGCACTGGCACCCATGGCAAGAGCCTTAACAGCATCTGCTGCATGACGAATGCCACTATCAAGAAGAAATATCTTATCTGCGTATGCCTCAGTATCCACAAGACTGAGAGCATCGATGGATGACATTGCACCGTCAACCTGCCTTCCTCCATGATTGGATATTATTACACCATCTGCCCCGTTTTTAAATGCAAGTTCCACATCATCGGGATGGGTTATACCTTTGATAAGTATGGGAAGTTTTGTCCATTTTCTTATTTCCGTAAAATCAGTCCAGGAAAATGAGGGGTTCACATAGACAGCAAGGAATTCCATAATTGCAGCTTGCATGTCCTCCTTGGGATTCTTCTTTAGCCTCTTGCGGAATTCAGGATCAGTGAGATAATTTATGATACCTTTCCCTTCCAGAAAGGGAAGATATGCATTCTCAAGATCGCGCTCTCTCCAACCGAGCATCGTTGTATCCACTGTAACAACAATGGCAGAATAACCAGAATTTTCAGCTCTTTCTACCATGCTTTTCATGATGTTCTTGTCTCTGCCGGGATAAAGCTGAAACCATCTTTCCGAGTTCCCCATGATTGATGCAATATCCTCAATGCTCACAGAGGAAACAGTGCTCAGAACAAATGGGATTCCCAAATGGGATGCTGCTCTAGCTGTTGCAGCCTCCCCCTCAGGGTTAAGTATCTCCTGAACTCCAATAGGGGCAAGGATGAAAGGTGTTTCATGTCTCTTTCCGAATAATGTCACGGAAAGATCTCTGTCATTTACATCCAGGAGATACCTCGGCCTTATCTTCCATCTCCTGAATGCCCTCCTGTTTTCCCTTACTGTCTCCTCACTTCCGGCCCCACCCTCCAGATAACCCCATGCCTCCTTGGATAGTTTATTTCTGGCCTTCTCCCTCCAGTCGGATACGGATATTGGAAGATCCCGGTCATTGTCGTTCCCGGTGTATATCTTAACTTCTTCATCCAGACCAAAATTCGTCATTAATCATTATGAATAAATGGGGATCTATTTAATTTTGCATGATAGTGCTATGATCTTTTTCCTTATGCATCAATTTTCCATGGTATTCTAATATGAACACTATTTCTGTGAATTTTATGCTCCTAATTTCATGGCACTATTACGGTTGGTGTGGTGCATATGAGAAAGTTTCCCGGAAATTAAAGGATGACCGGATATATATTGATGCATCACACTTCACAGGATTCCATCAGAAAATTTGAAAATTCATCACAACAACTGTTATTAAGAACGGGAGTAATAAAATCAACCCAAAATGTTCATGTTTACTTAATGAGCACATTAACCATTTCCAACAGGATCTTCCTTGAAAATAATTCTAAGGAAAATCTATAAAATGCTCGATTTACATTGATTTTTCATCAATCAGTCTGTGCGAAATACCGTAAAGAGCCTGGTGTCTCCAAATCCATCGAATAGCCCGAATCGAACGCCTGCATCAATCCATCCGTATGAGTAATTCAATGCCGAGAGAGCGTTTACAAGATCACCCTGGGAAATAAAATGCGAAGCGTCGTTCTTATAATTCCTTATCATTTCAAGAAAATCCTCGGCTACTGTCATGAGATGTGAGCCCTGTGGTACCGATATCCTGATCTTTTTGAGAGCTTCCTCTTCCAGTGCCATGTATTTCTCAACCCTCTCAGCCAGTCTTTCCTGAAGGTTCATATCACTGATACCCTCCAATACTAGAATGAACTTTGCTTGTTATAATAAAGTTGTTGAACAACAATATCATCATATATTCTCGCTAGAGATCTACCTATATCTGCTGTATGAGAATACAAGATCTATTAGATCCTTTTCCATCTGACTGCTTATGAGGCCTTCCTGGTTCTTTTTCTGGATAAAATCCTTTGCTTCCTTCGCGCCTTTTTTTGAAGCGATTGAATAGATGCTTCCTTTTATGGCTCCCCTGACGCTTTCAGGTAAAGGACTTACGGCCTCTGATAGAAGATACTGAAATTCTTCAGTTTTTCGCATGTCAAGCTTCTTTATTCTTTTCTGCACCGGTTTCTCATCCCTGTGCTCATTATAATACCTGTTGTACTGCCTGTATCTTCCCATTTATTCCACAGTTCATTGCTTAACTGTATTATATGCTTTACCATAATTGAAATTGAGGTTATTGAAAAACCTCCTGTTTATCACATCCGTCCCAGTACTTAAAATAAATTCACTTTTTGCTCTGCTCATATTCGATGTAATTTATTTTGCAATCACCAGGTTTTTCAACAGATCCCGGGAATCTACCGGTTAGGTTTCGTTTCTTCCAACAAG
>JAMCUH010000031.1 GCA_023379435.1 Thermoplasmatota archaeon
GGAAGATATGGTAAATGTTGTGAACTTTGACAGGTTTTTCTTTGCTTTCTCCATAGGTTCACACGTTCTCCTCGTTACCCTTACCATAGCTCTTGCCTTTTTTATATCAGTCGTGGAATTTCTTGGCATAAGAAAAAGGGATCAGGATTATGAAATTCTGGCGCGGAGAATGTCAAAGGCGTTGATCATCATCTTTGCAATAGGAACAGCCAGCGGCACAATGATAGCAATAGAACTGTTTGCCCTGTTTCCAAAATTTATGGATGTTGTCGGTCAGGTTGCAATTCTTCCTTTTTATGCCGAAGTTTTCGCCTTCTTCCTGGAATCCATAGCTCTTGTCATGTATTTCTATTTCTGGGACAGGTTTAAAAATCGCTACACCCACTGGGTCCTTTCCCTATTTGTTACAATAGGCACCACGCTTTCTGCAATCTTCATAACAATGATCAATGCGTGGATGAATACGCCGAATGGCTTTAATCTGGCAGCATTCAAAACATCCGGTGTCCTGAGCAACATAAATCCGTTCGCAGTTTTTAACACCATCTCCACATGGAGCGAGGAATTCCATGTTGTTACAACAACGTTTGCAGCCGGATCATTTGCGATTCTTGCCTATTTCCTTTTGAAAATATTAAAGTCAGACGGAAGGTTCATTCCCATGCTTAAAAAGGGTGCGGTTGTTGCAGCTTCCACAGCCGCGGCATCAATAATACTTGCAGGTCTCAGCGGAACACTGACAGCATCCATGCTCATTACGGTTCAGCCTTTAAAATATGCTGCCATTGAACTTAACCTCTTCAAGACCTCCACAAGTGCACCGGAGATGATTGGCGGTATACTGATAAACGGTATTCCTAAATTTTACATAACAATACCCCACCTCCAGAATCTTCTCGCGTTCCCTCTGACACTGGGAAAAGGGACAGTTCCCGGACTTTATGAATTTAATCCGTCAACCTGGCCGCCTTTATTCATTCATCTCACGTTTGATGTCATGGTACTTGGAGGCACTCTCATCGGTCTGTTCATGTTCTTTCTCATCCTTTTCCTGATACTCAGAAAGAATCCTCTGGAAAGGAAATTCTTCATTTACGGGGGCGTCATTGCAGGTATACTTGCAGAGCTGGTATATGATTCGGGCTGGGTCACTGATGAGGTTGGAAGGCAGCCATGGATCATATACAACGAGATGACAGTTACACAGGCAGCCAATACATCACCTTCCATTATCCCTCTCGGGATCGGTATAATGATATTCTACATAGTGGTTATACCCTTTTCCATATACTATATTGCCCGCGTAATGCGTTTTGATGAAGTTCCGGAGAGCCCAAAAGGAGTTGACAAAAGTGTCGTTCACTGAGGCAGAGTATTTCCTCAACACGGTTATTTTTGCTGTTTTCTTCTCACTGATCAGCACAGAGTTCATGGCTGGATCGTCCCTGATCCTCAGGTATCGTGAGACTGTGGACGAAATTAAGAAATTCATTGTTCCAATCTGGGAGGTAACAGGTACCTTCTTTGTATTCTATGTTGTTAACGTTGAGGGGCTGGCGCCTGCCATCATACCTGATGTGGCATCCATTTACATAATTGCCATACTTGCTGTTATTATAGTCTACAGCTTTAGGAACGCATCCATAATATTTGCGGAGTTCGTATGGAAGGGAAAAAGATTCAATGAAAGAACACTATACACAACATATGCAGGGATCACTCTATTTCTGGGGCTCATTCTTCTCATAGTTTATGGTTCCATAGTTGATGGCAGAGGCGTGGACCTTGCAAACAGCACGTTCAGTTTTTACAGATTCCTCGCATATCTTCCTGACATTGGATTCATGGCAGGAACGGCCATAATTTACTTCGGGCACTCCTTTATCTTCTACCGTGGAACAGGGAAAAATGAAACAATTATTGATGTGGGGAAAAAGCAGTTACAGAGTTCAACGGGCATTATTCCGGTGTTGCTTACCATTGCAGGCATTGCAATAAATGTTGCCTCGTTTGCATTTGTATTTTCAAGCAGGCTTTCCTCCATAATACTGCTTCCCGTAGGAATAACAGTTGCGATTCCTGTGCTTGGTATGTTCAGGAAAACTGGAAACATAGTGAGGAACAAGGTGGTTTACCTTGCACTCATGAGCATAGCAGTGGCTGGTATTGAAAGAGCGATCCTTCCATATCTCTTTGATTTCAAACTGAATGTTACTACTTACTTTGCCAATCAGGCAATGCAAAATGCAATGTTTATTTTCACCATAATTGGAGGTATTACAGTTCTTGCGTTCCTTTCCTATTACTTTAAAATTTATTTCAGTGGGAGCAGAGGTCCAGCGGAGGTGTCTTGAATACGGGTGAAAGGGAGAGAGAAAATACGGAAAGCCTGGTCAACGTGGGGCTTTACTATGACGTGAAGGAAGGGATGGAGAAGGACTTTGAAAAGATGTTCAGTGGAGTCATAGAATACCTGAAGGCCAACGCAGAGGGCTTCATAGAGGCAAAACTCTACAAGGATACCAGCAGCAGTGAATACCTTATCCTGAGCCTGTGGAAAACCAGGGAATCTTTCAGGGATTTTATGGAATCAAGGGCTTTTCACGAGACAACAACGTCAGGAAAAAACCTTCTCAAAGGCCAGCCATTCCACAGAATTTTTATTCCCGGTGAATAGTACCCACAGGTAATGCACCAGGAAAATATGTCTGCAAACTTTAATAATTTGACCAGAAACGACGTAAAAAGAAGAAGGCATCTTGGGGAGCATCTCACATCAGAGGGTATATTCATACAGTATATTCTTCCGGAGATCATTGCTTACAGAGACGAATATTTATGGGCCGACCTGTTCTGCGGAGAAGGCAGCCTGATTCTTCCCATTCTCGGCACAATTCCAGAGAGAGAAAGGGAATCATTTTTCAGAAACCACATTTTTATGTGTGATATTCAGGAAGAAATGGTTAAGAGGGCTGTGAAACGTGCAGTCTCATATGGAATTCCCGAAGAACTTGCCTGCGAGAGAATAAGGATAAACGATTCCCTGAGGCACTTTCCGGCGGAACTTACCAGTGTCAGGACCAAGGTATACCATGTTACGAATCCTCCATATCTTTATCTTGGATACATCAGGAAGAACAGTGAATTATCCCATTACAGTGATCTTTTTCAGGGGACAGGAAACGGATTGCAGGACCTTTACCAGATAGCCATGAGCAATGACGTAAGGAATGATATCCGAAGAATGGTCTATCTGGTTCCAACCAACTTCCTCTTCGGAAAAAGCGTGTCAGAAAGGATAAGATCTTATGTTTTAGGTAACTACAGCATTGAACAGGCAACCATAATAGAGAGGAAAGTTTTTGCAAACACTGGTACAAATATACTTATATTATTCCTTAGAAAAGCAGAGACGCCCGTGGAAAAGATCGAATTCAGGGCTCTGAAAATATCCGAAAAGTCAAGGGTAGGTCGTTATATTCTAAGGAAGGAGTACAGATTCAGTGCCGGAGACGCATTCGATAGGTACGTTGAAAAAAACAGGCAGCGTAATTCACCGGAAGTGTATTTTTATCTGACCCGCAATGAGATCGTTTCAAATCCGGGACCAAATCCTGTGAGGATCATCGATTCAAAATCATACAATTCAGAAGGATACAGCCTGTTTCATTTAAGCGTCAGTAAGAAAATGTATGAAAGACTTAAGGAGAACCCTCTTTTCGTCAGAACACTGGATACAGGCACCTCCAGGGGGAGGGCAGGTTTATATGAGATAGAAAAGGTGTTCGGCGCAGATGGTATTATGGTAGAAGGAAGTACCTACAGAACAAACCCAATCCATATTTTTTTCAATAACATTTCCTCAAGACCTCTGGCGTTAAAGATAATGAACGAATTCAACAGGAGGCTTGAGGAGCTGAGGGAAGAAACAGACAGCGAATTCATGACAACATACAAGTATTCCACCTCATCATACACAAGGAAATACCTGGGTCTGAACCAGGTAAAGTCTCTGATGAAAACAATTGATATTGGAGGCCTTTGAGCTTTCAGAAATTCCATAAATATAAAAAATTACAGTGGCTCGAGAATCCTCTCCTTTCCGCTTATCTTTTTCCTTCCAGAAAAACCCTCATCGAAATAATGCCAGTAGAGGATATCCTCCTCCCCACCTTTCCAGCAGAGGAACGCGGGCATGTCGTTTATTATGGCCGGAAAATCCACCAACGGAGGATCAATGCTCCTGAGTATAATCCCTCTCCTTTCTATGGAATTCACCAGACTGTTCAAATGATCATTATTGTCACTGACAGCATCCAGGAATTCCAG
>JAMCUH010000032.1 GCA_023379435.1 Thermoplasmatota archaeon
GTTAAATCAACGATAAAATTGGTAAATTAAACCATAATTTATATCTGATTAAGTTTCTCATATTTTTGAATCGGAAAAAATGTCGTTGTATGAAAATAGTTAAGAATCCTGAAAGAATCGCTTAGAGCTTTATGATATTACGGTTAATAACATGAGATTCAGTGCAAATTTTGTTGTCTACTCATTTTCTGATTATCGTTCCACGTTATCATTGATAGAACCATTGATCAAGAACAGTTATACCAGTTACAAGTCACAAAGCGTATTCAAGAGAGTACATGGAGAATAAAATGACGGTCTTACTCTCAGTCATTGTGATGGCTTATAATAGAAAGCAATATCTCCTGGACGCTTTGAAATCAGTAATTAATCAGGACTACCCGAGAGAAAGTTATGAGGTTATTGTTTCTAAGAACTATGCAGACAGTGACGTTGATAAATTCATTCAAGACAACGGAATGAAGTCACTGACTGTGGGAAACGTTTCTCAAGGTGAACAGTTGGCCATTGCACTCAATGTTGCTCAAGGAGATATAATATGTCTTTTAGATGATGATGATGAATTCACTGCAAAGAAGTTGTCTACTGTAGAACGCGTATTCAGTGAGCAAAGAGATTTGATATATCTCCATAATGAGTACAAGACCAAAAGAAATGAAAATTTAATATCTAAATATAAATATAAACACTTAAGGAAAGATTTAGTGGTTAACGCGATGACATTTAGTGATTATTCTAAAATACTTAGGTTTGGTTTTCTAACTAATAATAGCTCTATATCTTTCAAGAAATGCGCATTATTAAGTCATTTGGATTTGATTAGGAAATTTAATTCGAGGCTTGATTTTACAATTTTCATGCTTGTAATGAATCAAAAAGGTAAAATGGGATTCATAGGAGACTGTCTTACCATATACAGGATTCATGAGAGTGAAACTCATAAAATGAAAGGTGGTTATGTGGACATTTTCAGGGCCAAGCTTCTAGAGAAATGGCTCGAACAAGACATGTTATTGCTAACCGTTGTGTCTAGATTGGTCGTCAGAGAAATGATAGAACTTGATTCTGATATTATGCTACTAAATTTAAGGGTCCTTGGATTCAGATCTGGACTCAACGGGATCACTTATTTTCACTCATTAAAATTTGTTTTTCTTCAGAGAAATATTTATTCTCTTATCCTTGTCTCTTTTGTGACTCTAAGGAAATTTTTGGGAAAAACAGCCACGAGGATTTTTGAAGATTTGGTTACTTTTTACTACAAGAGGCTTTACTAATACACTGTTTTTAAATACATTTTACAGAACTTCAGGATCCAGATCTGTCTTCAGTGATCCGAATACATACAGCCTCTGGTAGATGAGAATATCCTCTTTGGCCGCTTCTCCCTGTAAGTTCTATCCTCATCTTTGGAGCGGGGAAGAACTGTCATCATCAAAGGCCCTTTTTCTTCTTGTCCCATATGCCCTTTGCAACATACAGGTAATAGTTTCTCCCATAAACTTCAATTTCAGATTTTTCCCCTATTCGCTTCTCACTTTGAGGTATGCGTCCATTACTCCATCTGGGATATGGTCTATCATTGACTTGTGTGTTGGACCATGTGTGTTAACACTATTTGCATGTTTCCATGGAGGATGGCTGGGATAAAGGGCCAGAAGAATAACTTTGAATTGAAATGAAAATAGTGATAATAGATTCAATACAATATTTCGCGCGTTCAGGTGAATAATAAATGTATGTTTATGTAAAAGAGTCAGGGTTAGAACATATCTGAAACATGTCAATACATTGAATGCTTATTTATTATGCAGCAGCTTATTATATATCTCTTCATGCTGACTCATTATTTTGTTTATGTCATGATTTTGTTCAGATATCTTTCTTCCAGTTTTTCCATATTCCAATAGTAACTCTGGATTCTTCACACCGTTTCTGATAACTTCAACAAAAGTGTCAACATCATATTTCGGGACCCATAATCCTGCCATACCTACATAGTTATCAGGATTGACGTATGATATCAAGGGAGTTGACAAGGATAACGCCTCTAAGAAGGTTATTGGAAGCCCTTCGCGGATACTAGTATTCAGCAAAGCCCATGATCGGGATATGATCTCTCTTTTTTCATCCTCCGGTATAAAGCCCAGATATTTTACATTCTTGAGATCTGAAAACCTGGACTTGAGATAGCTTTCAACAACCATATAATTTCTCTTTGGATTGACTGAATTGTTTGTAGCCGTGCCCACAAATACAAAATTGACTTCAGGAAGCTTTTTTGCTACCAATAAAGCAACATCCGGTCTCTTTTGTGGATCCCATCTAGCAACCCAACATATTGTAGGGGAATCATATTTTTTCACATCGACGGAATCGATTCTGATAGGATTTCGTAATGTTGAAGGTCTTTCTGTTAACTTGAACAGCCTCTTGGATTTGTCGGAGATAAAGTCCGCCTCGCCACTGATCATACTTCCTTTGTTCAACACATTATTTAGAAAATCTGTCAAAGGATCGATATAGTTTTTCTTATGAAAGTGATCAATAATAAAACGATTTAGAATTACTTTATTGCTCCGAGGTATTTTGTAGCCCAGTTTACCTTTATTGGGGATTTTAATAAAATTACTTTCCGAATGCATTAGAAGATTAATATCGTAATAATCAAATGGATCTTGTAAAACAGTTAGGGCAGGAATTCTTCCATCGAAGGCAGACATGAAAGTTAAAGGAGGTATATCTTCCAACTCGTAGATGTCCGCGCCCAATTCTGATAAAACTCGAATAAAATTATCATTGGGTTTTCTCATACTTATTTGGTCAAGTAGCATTTTATAGAGTTTACCTGTTTTTTCTCTGGATTTATAAGTCCTTATAACTACCCCATTTATTTCCTCATATTTTCCATCGTTTAACTGGAGGCCGTAATTTTCATCTGGAACAACAACATAAACTTCATGTCCTTTTTTTGCCAGAAATTCTGCCTTGGTACGAGTTAAATATCCAAAACCTCCATGCACACGGGAGGGGACAAGTCCATTTTTCCCGGGCTTAAAACCAAAGTACTCACTACAAATGAACACTACTTTATATTTAGTCACTCCATTGGTTAAGTTCGATTCTCTTAAAATTTTAACTCCTCAGAATATCATAATGTAGACCTAGTTCATGCTCTTTGAAGCATTGGGAAACCATTAAAACAGAGCGGGAGTTAATCGTAATATGACTGAAGCGACAAAGGAGCCTTCTGCAATTGGCAGCATATCTTTTCAGTATGCTGGTTCAACTGTTCAGTTCCTTTTTGGTGCTTTATTCTACATTATTCTTCTGCATTTCTTCACTACATCCATGATAGGAGAAATAGCTCTTTTACTTGCCTTTGTATCTCTTTTTAACATAGTTTTCTCATTGGGCCTGAACAAGGGGTCTCAACATTTCATATCTGTTTCGCTAGGCGGGAGAGTCCAAGACGTCCCCTCATTCCACGCTTATCGGTTTATGATTCTGTGTACTACTCTCGCTCTAGCATCAATAGTGGTATTTGTCCTGCTAGTTCCTTCCGTGTTTTCCATCTTTTTTCACACACACATTTCACAAATGACTATTTACATCGTTGGCTTTGTGGCTGCTGGAAACGTATTATTTACTTCATTTCGAGGAATTATCCTAGGATTCAGGTGGTTCAAAACTTTTGGAATTATCTCTGTTATCGTTTGGAGCTTTTACTACACCCTTTCGTTGTTGTTGGGTATTGAATTCCGTTCTGTAGAATTTACTTCGCTTGGCTGGTTTATAGGAATTATGTTTGGTGTTCTTATTGAGCTCACAATCATATTCAGAGGGACTAGACTTAAAAATGGTGAAAAAGAATTTCTAAAAGCTCGGACCATTCTTTCTTATTCATTTCCAATAATGATAGCTTCAATTATCAACTTCGGCGCAGCTTATATAGATAGATTAATTGTAGCTGGCGTACTTAATCTATCACTTTTAGGTATCTACAATATTGCACTTCTCATCTCTTCATCTGTAACCTTGCTTTCGACGCCAATAAACTATGTTATCTTCTCAATTTTCTCTGAGAATTTTGGAATGAGAGATTTTGTTTCACTCAGATCAAATTTCCGCACTTCCACGCTTATTCTCTCAGTTTTCTATGTGCCCTTTGCTGTGCTTTTAGCCTCACTTTCCAGACCTGTGATTCTACTGCTAGCTGGCCCAGCCTATTTACCTTCAGCCTTTCCTCTGATTATTATTTTATTCTCGTATGGGTTATTTTGTTCAGCTAATATTACTACGCAGATTATAGGCGCCATAGAAAGGACAAGAGTCTTTTTTGTGTCCACTGGGGCATCCCTTTTATCCAATCTATTATTATCAATTATTCTCATCCCCCGTTATGGTATTACGGGAGCTTCTATTGGATATTCGAGTGTTGTTGCCGTAGACTTGCTTTTTCAGTACATTATAATGAAAAAAACTGGCTTGATTAAATATGATCTTAAGGGTCTCTTTAAAATCTGGGGATCTTCCCTGATGATGTTTGTCTTCGTATTTTATTTAAGTGAGTTTCTTGAGGTAAATCCTCATCTTCTTTTGGCAATGCTTCCTGTGAATATTATAATTGGGCTTGTAATTTATACTCTGTTAATAAGATACCTTAAACCACTTTCAAATGATGATTGTTACCTTTTACGGAGAGAAATACCTAAATTAAAATGGGCCTTCAGAATTTTATTTGGAACCCGTTAGATCTTTTGATTAAAGATCATTTCCCTCTTCTTCCCGGGATCATATGTAAGAAAAAATGCAAAGTACATTTCTTGAAACATGGAGTGAATAATCGTTCATTTGTTTGCAATTCTCGCTGATGCAAATTTAATTAGATTTGTGTTTTTACATAAGCGGTTTTATTCTGAGGAAATGTTGAGATGAGTATCAACTAAAATGAGATATTAAACTGTGGATTCCTTATTTTAAAAAGAATATTTCCTTAGTTCTTTAATGGATCTTGAAATGTTTCTCATTATCCTTTCTTTGTTCGATTTACCCCAGTCTTTCCATCTAACTGACCGTGCCAGATCAGAGACAGAGATTCTAAGAACATAAAACCAGAATCTACGTGCTTCGTTGTCTTCAACTACATCGCTTCCAGAATATCCTTCAAAGAAATTCGGCAAATATCCATATTCTTCAAAGAAGCTGAAGAATAGAGCAATATCGAAAATAGGGTCGCCAATTAAAGCATCTTCAAAATCTACGAAATAAATTTTATATTGGCTAGCTATTATATTTTTATAAAATAGGTCACCATGTAATAGTGTATTTTCCTCAATTTTTAACTCTTTGAATTTTAAGAATGCGGCATTCATAAATTCAAGGTTGCTCTGACTAAGTAACGAATTAGTAGTTAATGCGACGAGATCGTTCTGGTAGTTCGAAGAGATAAAATTCCACCATGAATTACATGATCCAATAAACTGTCCAGTATCAATGAGAATTTGAGCATCTAAGTAACCAAATTTCTTGCCCTTATTTTTGTGAAGGTAAGCAAGACTTTTGCCCAAATTTTCTATAATTCTAGGACCATGTTTCTTAAAAGCAAAAAGAAAATTATCCCCTTCTATGAAACTATCAATAGAATAATCTGCATTTATCCTGGTGTGGCTGAGATCAATAGCAATTGAAATGGGAACTGCAAAACCGTCTAACGATAATTTCCTGTATAGTAAGTGTTCAAGAAGCATGTCCCAATTGTGAAATGGAAATATGTGGCGCTTTATCTTAAGGAATAATCGTTGATTCCTGCTCTCGATCCTATAAACATTTCCAAAGGTTGATCCGTTAAGTCTCGTTATTTTTTCAACAACCAGTTCTTTTTCTTCTCCATCATAGAATTTATGTTTCCTAATAAAACTTCTATTTTCGATATCCTGAATCTGCCATATATTGTGAATTTTGAACCCTAAGGTTATACTTACAGAGCTTTTGATGCTAAAAACGGAACTTTTGTATGTCATATATCGCTTGAGGTCCATTCTCAGCTCATCTGTTAAACAATTGTTTATAGGTGGAATCGACTTCATAAAAGTTAACCTAGCAAAATGGTTATTGGCTGCTTAATTTTAACATTTTTACCATGATGATATATGGTGAGAATTATTGAATTTTTAATCTAATTTATTCACAAGCCTACTTTCAGACATCCGGAAGTAGAAATCTGGGTTCAAGATAATAGTGTGTATGACGAGCTTTAATACAACTGGCAGAATTAAGGTCTTCGAGTAGTATTATCAACTGTGTGAATGTGAAGTAATAAAAGTAATATTAAATGGCTGACAAAATAGTAAAAATTTAATATTAAATAACCATATATTTTTGTGGACCTAAAGTTTACAGGAACCACCATCGTTATCATTTTTCTATTTTTTTCAGCTGTAGGTAGTGGGGAACTTGGCACAGCTGAACCTCAATTCCACAGCGTAACTTCCGATCTAGTTACTGGATCTACATTCTCTTTTTATGAAAATTTTTCTGAATTCCAACTTAAACGAGGGGGGAGTCTTCATGCAAGTTCCATATATCTGTATCGAAACGTTACGGTTCTCAATGTTTCAGATAATTCCTCAGAATTAGAAATTTCCTGTTCCGCGTTTCAGGGAGGCATAGTGGCCCATTTTCAAATTAACTGTCTGACCAATGTTTCATACATGCCCTGCATATACTATGTCAATCTCAGTGGAAACGTGAGTTCGATATTCGGTAATCTTAACTATACCTTCTCTAACTGTTCTTATTTGTGGCAAGGGGGTGAATACAATGTTGAAAAGATTTTTGGTAAGATTCAGTATGGTAACTCTTCAGCTGCTGAGCTAATTCTTTACGTGGACAAGTACAATGGAATCTCCCTTGCCGGAATGTTTTCAGCCACCAGTGTTTACAAGGACTGTACAGTGACAGTCAGTAACAATTTTTCCCTGTACGAAACAAACGTAAACATGCATAAAGTTGCAAGTGTTTACAGCGTAACTTTTGAGGAGTTTGGATTACCTGATGACTACCTATGGAATTTAACCATTGGTAATACATCTTTCTCAACAAATGGAACGAATTTTACGATTATACTTCAAAATGGTTCATATTCTTACTCAGTAAGCGCCATTGGATACTACGCACATCCTGTTTCAGGTTCATTCAAAGTTGATGGGACCCCCGTAAATGTTAAGTTAAAATTTATACAAATTTACCACCTGACTTTCAGCCAGAACGGTCTTGCTTCCGGGTTATGGTATGTAAATATAAGCTCGAAAAATCTTTCAGCTATCTTTTCGAGTAACATATCGGTCACTCTTCCACCTGGTACCTATACATATACAATTTCAACGACAAATAAGTCGTTTGAGCCTTTTGAAAAATCTGGCACCATCGACTTGACAGAACCATATACCACAGTCAACGTAACATTTAAAAAAGTTCTCTTCGAGGTATATTTTGTGGAAACAGGTCTACCTGCAGGTCAAAACTGGTCAGTGACCTTTGACGGCATTACAGAATCATCATCATCGAATTACCTTGAATTTTATGTGACCAACGGGACGTATAGCTATTATGTGGTAGCACTGCACGGCTATAATCCTGTTCCCATCTCTGGAATAATTAAAGTAAATGGAGTGAGCGCTACTGGCACGATCTCGTTTGAACCGGTGAAAGTAAAAACTTCAGATATCTTTAATCTCACTACTATTTCTATAATTTCTGGGCTCATTGGGGCTGCAATACTAATAGGTCTGGCCTTTTTTCTAACCGGAAGAAGAAAGTAAATGCCAGTTTGAAATGAAAATCGTCGGTGCCATAAAGAAATTCTCAAAATTCCAATTAAT
Source organism: Thermoplasmatota archaeon (assembly GCA_023379435.1). Classification (GTDB taxonomy): domain Archaea; phylum Thermoplasmatota; class Thermoplasmata; order Thermoplasmatales; family Thermoplasmataceae; genus WAQW01. The sequence continues at coordinate 7,884 of JAMCUH010000032.1, forward strand.
TCCTCTGATCATCAGATCTGGACTGCGGCCCCATAGTAAGATTCCAATGGGAAATGACATAAACCACTAAAAAGAACATCACAAAGAGAGGAATCAGATAAAGATCGGAGATGGATATGAAAGCCTCAACATACCAGAAGGAAGAAAATGTCAGAAGAAGAGAGGATACAGCGATCTTCATCACTGCCTGTTTTACTTTCCTAACTTGGCTCTGCAGAATTGCGGCAAATATAATGACAAGAACGACACCACTTATCATTCCTTCCATTGTTGACAGGTATCCATTTGGATACAGCGCAACAAGAACTATAGCCGCTTCGAACGCCTCTATCATGCCAACGGAATAAGAAGTATAGATTAATCCTCTGTCCAGTTCTTCCTTAGATTTTCTGGTATCCTTTATTCCAAGGGAAAATTTTACGGATCTCCTTGAGCTCTTCACCAGTCTCAGTCCAAAATACAAGAGAAGGGTAGCTGATATGAGACGTACATACATTATAGGAAGAAGCGCGATGTATTTTCCAACAATGGAGGTGGGAATAAAAATGGTTAGTACACCAAGTGCGACAGAAAGATACACAGCCTTTCTATGAGATTCAGCGTACAGCGCTATTCCAACGGCAGAGGCTTCACTCATTTCCAGAACAGTTATACCCAGCGCAGCGAGGAAGATTGATGGACTTACCAATTATTGCACCCCCTTAATCGTTTATCACTAATAATTATAGTTGTCTTCCATCCAACTGTTGCTGATCCGCCCAGAGGTCATACGGATATGAGACATATAGATGACTTTCCCTGTTTATCTTTTCCATATCCCTTTCACTTAAACTGAAATCAGTTGCACCAAGATCCTCATCAAGCTGTGACATGTTACTTACACCCAAAATTGGCGAAGTAACAACTGGATTCTGAAGCAACCATCTCAGAGAAACTTGTGCCTGCGTCTTTCCATATTTTTCACCGATACTCTTCAGCTTCTTAAGAAGAGGCCACACATACTTTCCATCCTTGTTCCAGGGCCAAAGGTTGCTCTGCCCCCTTCTTCTGAAATATCTTGTCCCTTCTGGCATATCTTCAATTTTATTTGTGTACTTTCCGGAAAGAAGTCCGCCTTTAAGAGGACTCCATGGCAGAACAGCAATGTTCTTAAACCTGCAGTAAGGGATCAATTCGAATTCCGTGGCCCTTGCAAGCAAGCTGTACTGAGGCTGTAAGCTCACAAACTGGGTCAGATTGTGACTTTCACTGTAATCAATTGCATAAGAAAGCTGCCAGGCCCTGAAATTACTTGCACCAATGTACCTGACAAGTCCATCCTTGACCAATGTGTCCAGGGTGGAAAGCGTCTCTGAAATAGGCGTCAGAGGGTCCCAAGCATGGACCTGAAGTAAGTCTATATAGTCCGTATGTAATCGTTGAAGACTTTTCTTAACGGATGCCAGAATATGCTTCCGTGTGAGTCCTCCGGAATTTGGATTGTTTCCAGTGTGAAATCTTACCTTTGTTGCTATGACAACTTCTTCCCTGTCATGCTCTTTTGCCCATTTTCCCAGAATTTCTTCAGATTTGCCATCATTATACACGTTAGCAGTATCGAAAAAATTACCTCCATTATCATGGAATTTTTCCATTATTTTTAGGGCGTCAGGCTCGTTAACAGTGTTTCCAAAAGTCATGGTACCTAGACATAGTTCACTCACAATTAAACCTGAATTTCCAAGCAGCTTATTCTTCATCATCAACGCAATGTTAGGATGTATAAATTACTTACATATACCTGTAAATTTTAATTTTTCTGACTTATACACTTTTATGATGTTTTAAGACCGGAATAATTAACATGACCTCATAAGTTACAACCACAAGATAGTTTCACTTTTGCAATAATAGACCAAATTTACCCCCAAGTATACATTTTAACCTGAATATCATGATAAACATCCATGTTTAAAGCAATTTGACCTTTTAATCTTCTAATATAATATTTTTTTGAGTTAAATATTTATATCATTATAATATAACGAATACGATTACTATGCCGTTAACTGAGGAAGATGAAAAACTCGCAAAATTCCTTATTCTCTCGGACATACCAAGAAGCGTTGCCTACACCCTTGCGTACATAAGGGGAAAAGGTGAGATAACCAGCGTTGAAATTGAAAGAGAGACTGGTCTTAGACAACCAGAGGTCTCCATATCAATGCAATGGTTAAGAAGAAAGGGCTGGATAAATAAGAGAAACATGAAGAAAGAGGGTAAGGGAAGACCAGTTCACGGGTATAAACTATCCAAAAACTTCAACGAAGTTCTTGAGGAGATAATACAGGACCTTACGAAGAATATTAACGACATAAACAACAAGATTATGCAGCTTAAGTCCTTTCAGAAGTAACATTCTCGCCTAATTTGATCTCCCTCGCATAACCTTTTTCTCCAAGTATGAGTGTTGGTTTCATATGGAGAAAGATGCCAACATCCACAACGCCTGGTACCGATCGAAGGATCTGATATGTTTCCTCTGGGTTTTCAATATTATCAAAGTTGCAATCGACGATATGGTTCCCCTGGTCAGTTAGAAATTCACCATTGTTTCTTAGCGTTACATTTGGACATAATTTACCGATCATCTTTATTGTTAGCAATTCCATGAACGGGCTAATTTCCACTGGAACTGGAAATTTTCCAAGCGTTTCTACATATTTTGAATGATCACACACAATGACAATCTCATTACTGTGTGAGGCAACAATTCTCTCTTTAAAGAGTGCACCGCCACCACCTTTTATCATCCTTCCCGAATGATCAATCTCGTCCGCACCGTCTATTGTCAGATCAACATGATCGGTACTGTTGGAAGTTTTTATGCCTAGAGAAATAGCCAGTTGCTCTGTTTTCTTTGACGTTGGCACACCAATTATGTCCATCCCACCATTCACTTTTTCTGCCAGTGCTTCCAGAAAATATCTTACCGTGCTTCCGGTGCCAAGGCCAAGAACCATCCCGCTCTTCACAAAATTGACGGCTTTTATTCCTGCAATCCTTTTTTCATTTTCCAGCAGATTAGTCATTGAAACCCTATGATGATCGAATCTGTTATGATTAATCTTATTCTAACTGTTTTGAAAATGTTGTGATACAAAATAGTAAAGATGTAATTAGTCCGGAATATTACCCTGTATATGGAAGAACGAACATGGAAGGATTCCATAACTGAATTGCAGAGAATGGTCCTGCCAGAGGATACAAATATTTTCGGAAATCTTTACGGAGGAAGGCTGGTGGAATGGATTGATAACGTAGCGTCGATTGTTGCCATAAAGCATGCACGAAAAAAATCAGTTACTGGTAGTATAGACAGTTTATTCTTTTTATCGCCTGTGAAACTCGGTGACATTGTGGAACTGAGAGGAAGAATAAATTTTGTAACCAGATCAACCATGGAAATTGAAGTGAATGTATTTTCAGAGGAAGGGATAACCGGGTTGAGAAAATTTACCACCACGGCCTTCCTTACATACGTCGCCATTGATGATCAGGGAAAAGCTTCCCCTGTCCCAGGGCTCAAACTTGAAACGGATGAGGATAAGGAGAGATTTTCCGAGGGGGAAAAGAGATACCAGGTGCGTAAATTAAACCTTCAGAATGTGAAGGCGAACATACCAGAGAAAGTTTAATTTATGTCATAATGTATATTCTTTTCATGATAACAATAGATGCACTATCTGTATCTTTTGCTAGTTCCGGTGTGAGCTCTCAGGTCAGCGGAATGATGGACAGGATATATGCCATAATTATATCCATATCTGCCATCCTTATAGCCATACTGTGGATCCCAATTGCCATTGGCTTTTTCAGTTCTGATGAAAATAAAAAAGTCGACGCGAAAAACAGGCTTAAGAATGCCACCATAGGCACGCTCATTTATGTCCTCGCGATCAGTGGAATTCTCTATACCGTTTTCACATATATCGTAACCGGTTCATGAGATGATCTTACTTTCGGAACTATTATCTCTCCTTACATCCCTTGTAGCCCTGATAGACAGAGTATACATTTATGTAATATCCGCATTCTGGTCACTTTCAGTGAAGTATGGGCTTAACCCTGGCTACGCATTTGCCCAGAATGAATTTACCAATACGCGTTTTTCTTCTTTACTTGATTCCTTTACAGGTTTTTACCCTCAGCTGATTGCCATCGCGTTTACCATTTCATCCCTCATATACTTGTTTGAAAACTCATTCATAGTTGCACAGGAATGGGAACATTACCTGATCAGGGCTTTTCTAGTATTCTCAGTCATAATATTCTCTTTCGACATTATAAGGGGTATTCTGTATCTGGAGAATTCCTTATATTCCACCATATGGAGTAATTCTGGCATAGCATGGAACTCACTGATCAGCCTCATCGGAAATCACCTGAATATCGGTTTCAGTTTGAACCTTTCACAGAATGAGAATAATGTGGTGGAGTTCTTCCTTCTCACTGCCCTTTTTGCCTCTGTTGGAACACTTTTCGGTGTTCTGATGCTTAGGGTTGCAATAATTCTGATTCTTGTGGTCGTTCTTCCCTTCCTATCAACCCTCTTGTTCATACGCAGGTTTGACTCCTTTACACTGAGGTTTTGGTCACTTTTTCTCCAGCTTTCCATAATACCATTCTTGACGCTTATTCCATTATATATAGCTGCTATCACCGTAGATGACTTTCCACTCCAGCTTGCCCTTATTGGATCTGCTGCTCTCCTTCCAGTTTTATTTGTCACATCTTCAAGGGTGTTTTCTGTTGGATCATTTCTTTCAATGCTGGACGCTTTCAACTTTCAAAGGGTGTTATCTGATAATCCATTTCCGCGGATAAACAGTGTTATTGGGAATTTACAATACAATAATTCCTCTGTGGGATCAAATAACCAGCCAATTTCAAGCTCTGGAATTATTGACTGGACAAAATTATATGCAAGGGACCTTGAGTATAGACGATTTGGGTAGAAATGAGAGAAGAATTTAACAGCAACCTTCTGCTTTATGAGCGACACCTGGGAGGGCTTCGATCGGATACGATCTTCTCTCTCCTTCTAACAGTGTTTATTTCTGCAATTTTGTTCCATTTCATAAATTTCTATTCTCTCTTATTCTTCATTCCAGCCCTGATTCTAATACTGATCAGGAAGGATGGTAAAATACTGGCAGTCACTGTCTTTTCTGCCATATTCTTCATCTTAAGACGGAAACATTATCAAATTACATACGGAATGAACATACACAGGAGGGGAGAAAAACTCTTCTACATCAAAGGAAGGTATGTTTTCCTTCCAGTGAGATTAAGATCAACCTCAACCATGGGTATTACACAAAAAAACAGAAGTGATTTACACAGGACCATATCTGGAATGCTTCAACGTATATCATGTGGCATGGAGGTAGTAGTATGTTCAAATTCAAATCCGGATGTTGAGGACAGCCTGAAAAAGTACACTAATCCAGCAAACGTTATCAATCATAATACGCATTATGCATCCGTTTACACAATTTTAAAGTGCAGAGAAAGCGATACTAACCGGGCTATTGAACTTCTTTCTCAGGATTATGTTAAAATCGAGAAAAGCGTCAAAAGCATTGGATTAGATTGCGAAATCCCTTCTTCGGAAGAGCTAAGAGCCATACTCACTATGAAAATGATTAACTTCTATGACGGTGATAATTCTGGCGAAAATTTACAAATTAAGATACCAGTGAATGCTGGGAAGAATTTTTTCAAATTTAGCGATGAAAACTGCATGGGAGCAAGAATCGTGGATTTTCGAACGGGGCCATCTTATCTCCTCTCTCAAGCCATTGACTCGTTAAATTTCAGCTACATGCTATCCATAGATATTGAGAATATCGACCTTGAAAGGTCAAAGAAAATCCTTCGGTTTCTCGCTTCAGAAAGGGGTTCAGACATCAGAATAATGGAAAGATCTTCAGATCCAAGAAAAACTAGAGCTCAGAGACAGTTGGATGAAATTAAGGCATTTATGAAGGAAATTGAAGTGAATGGGCATACATTGCTTTATTCTGACATATCGGTTATCGTGCATTCACTTGACCCATCATCGATCATATCCATGATGGAGAGAACAGAAACTGTGATGAATTTCATGGGATTTGATCTCTCAAGGTTAAAAAATTATTCAATCCGTACCTTAAGAAGTCTCCTTCCAATGCAAGAGAAAAAGAGAAGATACCTCACAAACATTTCTTCTCTGGCCTCGATTCTGCCATTATTTCTTACCGATATCCCCAGGGATGGTTTTCTGATCGGTTTCAATTCATTCACCGAAAAGCCTGAAAGAATATCAATATTTGACCAAAATTCATATAACATTGCCATAACCGGAGAAACCGGTTCAGGTAAATCATTCTTCTCCAGGGTACTTCTGGATCGTTCCATTATCTCAGGTGAGGTTGAAAGGGCTCTTATCATAGACCCTCTTCATGAATATGACGAAAACAGTTTTTCTTCCAGTCCAGAAATTGTCAATCTTGGCGATGGTGATTACCTTGAGCTCAATAATTCTGACGGAATCAAGCAAACGGATTCATCAATCATCGATTATATTTCTGTCCTGGCATACGATATGATTGGTAACATCCCCTCCCTTAGGGAGAGAGTCAGGATGATTGTTACGGAATCTGTTAACAGTGGAATCAGAGGAACCGTACCCGTACTCATCCATGTTGCAGATTCAGTGCCTGAGATTTCTCAATACCTGAACTATTACATTAGCAGAAAATTTAGGCGACCATTCATATTGAACGGAAATGAGAAAATTACTGTCATTAGAATACCGAAGGGTAACCCCTCTTCGCTTAAATCATATCTGTTTATAACATCTCTATTTGTCCACGAGTGGATGATGTCTGTTCCCGGAAAGAAAGCTGTTCTTGTGGATGAGGCACATACACTGTTCGCTGATGAGGTCATAGAGTCGCTCCTTGAAAATCTTGTTAGAAATTCCAGGCACTTTATGACTTCTGTCATCATAGTAACACAGAACTTTAGTGATCTGCTCGCAGGAAAAGACGAAACAAACATTGTCAATAACACTTCAGAGTTCTTTGTTTTCAGAAATAAGAGTGAAAGTGATACCATAAGATCCTTTTTCCAAGATCTGCTTCCATCCCCTGAATACATGCGTACCATGAAGGGTGGGAAGGGTGATGTGTACTCAGAATGTCTCAGGATAAACAACGGAAGGTGTTATCCAATAAAAATCACATCATAGGGGTAATTTGAATCACTGTCTCGGCTTTTCCATGGACCTCTTCACATTTCCAAGCGCAATGATGAGAATGCCGAACACCATGGTGGGAGCAACAAAAGAGTACATTCCAACATCTGCCCAGTCATCATAAAGTATGTTCCAATAGAGGTAAAAGATCAATGGAACAACAAGAAGGATCATTCCGAATATTACGTAGAATGAATATATGGAAAATCTCCTTATATTATCAGATTCAACATCTGACCTTTTTGAGCTGGGAAGTCCGCTGGATGATTGCATCTCTTTGCCATATGAAATCACATTAATTAAACTATGCGGTAATAAATTTGCGCGTTGACTTATCGTTTCACATATGGTAGGTAATAACTGCATTTATATTATCGGATTTGATATCGATTTCGATAGGAGATATTTGATAATGCTTGGACAGTTTTCAACTGACCGGATATTCAAAAGGCACGGTGGGCTCAGATGGCAGGTTCTTCTCATCCTTTCATCTGGAAAAAAGAGAGGAGTTGACCTCATGGACGACATAGAAAGAGCCGCTCTTGGTTTCTGGCGTCCAAGCCCGGGAACAATATATCCTCTTCTTAAATCCCTGGAAAATGAATCTCTTGTATTCAGAGAAGGGAACTATTATGAGTTGACGGCTGCAGGAAAGAACGCCATAGGCCTGACAGGTGAGGAGAGAAGGTCAAGTGGGAATCTACGCGAACAGATGGACCGTTATCTATCAGAAACTGAGAGTTACATACAGTACCTCGAAGATATGATTTAAGCGGTCAAGTGGGAATCTACGCGAACAGATGGACCGTTATCTATCAGAAACTGAGAGTTACATACAGTACCTCGAAGATATGAAGGAGCATCTCACCGGCAGTGAAGAAAGGATACACGACATGAGTATACGATTGAACGATCTATATGAGGATATAAGGAAAAGGAAGGAAGAAAAATGACAGTTATTATTGAAACAAGAGACCTTACAAAGATCTACGGTGGAAAGGTAAAGGCTGTTGATCGTCTAAACTTAACAATCAACGAAGGTGAAATATACGGTCTTCTTGGACCAAATGGAGCAGGAAAGACAACAACAATCAACATGCTCATTACAAGGATAGCGCCAACAAGTGGAACTGCAGTAGTTGCCGGTTACGATATTGTCCGTGATTCCATGAATGTCAGAAGATCAATCGGTGTTGTTCCGCAGGATCTCACTGCAGACGAAGACCTCACAGGAAGAGAGAATCTTGTCATGGTGGGCAGCTTTTATGATGTTCCAAAAAGTGCACTTCACGAGAGAATTGAGAAACTTCTGGACCTTGTTGATCTTAGAGATGCAGCTGACAGATACGTGAGAGGCTATTCAGGAGGCATGAGAAAGAGGCTCGAACTGATCGTAGGTCTTGTGAATGATCCAAAGATTCTTTTCCTTGACGAGCCAACCCTTGGTCTTGATGTACAGACCAGAACACAGATGTGGAATTATGTCAGAGAAATACAGAAAAAGCTGGACGTTACTGTTATCCTCACTTCGCATTATCTGGAGGAAATAGATGCTTTAGCTGACAGGGTATCCATAATCGATCATGGTAAGATTCTTGTTACAGGTACGCCCTCTGAACTGAAATCATCCTTGCAGGGAGATATAATAACAATATCGTTCAAAAGTCAGGAGGAAGCAGACCAGATGAAAAAAATGCCGGACGCTGTCAGTATTTCTGAATCAGGGCCAAATACAATAAGGATAAAGGTAACCAATGCTGACAAAGTATTGCCGGAGATGATCAAATTCTTGTCAATCAATGATCTTTCCCCAACAAGATTAAACGTTCAAAAGCCTTCTCTGGATGATGTATTCCTGGAGTACACAGGAAAAGACATAAGATCAGAAGATCCACTGGATGCAAGAAAGCAGATGATGACAATGAGGAGGCTCAGAAAATGAGCGGTCTTGGTCCTTTAACACTCAGGGAAATAAAGAAATGGTACAGGAACCCGGTTTTCCTTCTTACAGGTTTAATTCAGCCCCTTTTCTGGATAATACTGTTTGGGAGTGCCTTCGACCTCACAAGATTCCTCCCCTCAAGCGCCAGTTCCAATTTGCTTGACGGTGCTCCAACTTACATAACTTATATTGTTGGAGGTGTTTTAACCATTACTGGGTTATTTACTGCAATGTTTGCAGGAACTAATATTATCTTTGATCGAAGACTAGGACAGATGGGCAGGTTCCTGGCATCTCCCATAAGGAGAAGTTCCATTGTATTCTCTAAAATCATTTCTGCTGTCTTGAGAATACTTCCACAGGCCCTGATTCTTGTTCTCGCAGCCATGCTTGTTCCAAAGGGGCTGATATTTGAACACGGATTCACCATCCTTGATGGTCTTGTTGTAGTAACTGCCATTATACTCATATCATTCATTTTCGCTTCCATATTCAGCGCTATCGCCATTCGAATGACCAACATGAATTCCATATTCGGTATTGTGAATCTTGTGAACCTCCCGCTACTTTTCGTTAGCTATGCAATGTTCTCCCCTTCAATGATGGAGCCATGGCTTTCAGACGTTGCGAAATATAACCCGGTTTCATGGTCCGCGGAGGCGATCAGGACTGTCATCATCAATGGCTCACTCACCGGAGCACAGTGGCATCAGATAGGGATATGGCTGGGCGGACTTGCAGTACTTGCCGCTGCCATGATACTTCTCACAGCATATCTTTCGGAAAAGGAGATTAGGGAATGATCTCCCTATTTTTATATCTTTAATACATATTCTCCCTGAATGAGATCCTTAATTGTAGGAAGATTCCAGCCTTTTCATCTTGGTCACCTGGAGATAATTAAGGAGATTCTCAAGTCTGAATCATCCATTATAATAGGAATAGGGAGTGCACAGTATTCCCATACGTCCAAGGATCCTTTCACCGCCGGCGAGAGACATCTGATGATATCATCAAGCCTTGAGGCCAACGGCATTTTCAATTATTATCTCGTCCCCATAGAGGACGTCAATTCCAATCCCCTCTGGGTTGCTCATGTTGAGGCTTTAACACCAAAATTTGAAAGCGTTTATACAAACAATCCTCTCGTTTCAAGACTATTCTATGAAGCTGGTTACAAGGTGAAATCCGTTCCCATGATAAACAGAAAGGACTGGTCAGGAACAAAGATCAGAGAAAAGATTCTGACAGGTGATAATTGGCGAAAGGATGTGCCAACTGAAGTTTCGAAGATAATAGATGAGATAGACGGTGTTAACAGGATCAGAGACCTGGCAAAAACAGACGGAGATTAGTCATTACTCAAGAGTACAGAATGTGTTCCAGTGTGAGAGTATCATCAATTATGTACTGCAATGGAACATATTCATTTGGCCTGTGATAAACTTCTGATTTTGCAGTTATCCATACAACAGCATCTATTGCTCTTTCCCTGAAAAACTTAGCAACTGTACCGCCACCTATTCCAACGGGGTGTGCTTCTATGTTCCTTACCGTCTTCAGAGATTCATACAGCAGTCTGTAGATTTCTGAAGTTACAGGGGTTGGAAGAGGGGCCTGCTCCTTCTGTACAACCTCAAGATTCACAGTGATTCCGTTTTCCCTCTCAAAGTCCCTTATCTCGTCATGGATGTGATCTAGCACAGTATCGAGATCGTACTTGGGAAGTATTCTGCAATCCATATAGAAAACGTCCTCACCCGGTATTGTGTTGATGTTATTGACGTTAAGTTCATGCTTTGTTGGCTCGAACGTTGAAAATTCCGGGGAAAAGGTGCTGTCAGTGGCATTGTACTGTTTATGAAGATAGTCATCAATAGATAGCATAAACTTCATTCCAAGTCTGGAAGAATTCCTGGCTTCCGATGGCGTTGAGGCATGACCGGCAATGCCCTTTACAACAAATTTCAGCCACAGTATACTTTTTTCTGCAATCTCAATCTCGTCACCTTTATTGTTTCCATCATCTGGAACAAGAACAAGATCATCCTTGTGAAAGAGCCCCTTATCCATGAGCTTCTGCATACCGTAAACGCTTCCCGTTTCCTCATCTGCCACAAATATGATTCCAAGATTGAAACGCAACTTCTCAACATTCAGTCTCTTTAAAAGAAGGAGTGACATGAAAATTGCCTGCCCGTTGTCTCCAGTTCCCCTACCATATATATTGTCTCCTTCCCTGGTAACCCGGAACGGGGGATGCTTCCATTCCTTCATATCTCCAGCCGGAACTGTATCAATGTGTGGTATCACCCAGAATGTTTTTTTCTTATTTCCAATTTTCAGTACAATATTTGATCTCACTGAATCACTGTTATCTTTAAAATCAAATCTGTGAAAATCCTTAAATCCCATCTCTTGAAGAATAGAGCAAATAACATCGGCTCTTTCCTTCTCACCCTTTCCTCCCGACGATGGTCCTATGGCCTGAACCGGGATAATCCTGTTTGCCATATCCACAATAAAATTTTTCTCCTTCTCATATTCCATAGTGATGGATGTGGCTTTGGTATATGTTGTTTTCTTCAGACTGCCAATGTTTGATAAATTGCTGAGTTGATCTGTTATATATTGAGATAAGATACCATTGAAGAATGGAGAACAGCAAGGATAATTTTAGCGAATGGTACACGGAAATCATTGACAAGGCTGAACTATCTGACAGAAGGTACCCGATTAAGGGTATGAACGTCTGGCTCCCATATGGTCTGAAAATAATGCAGAATATCGATGCATTAATAAGAAGGGAGATGGACTCCAGAAATTTTAAAGAAGTATCTTTTCCACTGCTTATTTCTCGGGAGCAGCTTGAGGTTGAATTTGAACACGTACGTGGTTTTGGTGATCAACTGTTCTGGGTCACCAAGGGAGGCTCAGAACCTCTCGATATAGAGCTTGCGCTCAGACCCACAAGTGAATCAGCAATGTATCCAATGTTTTCACTGTGGATAAGAACTCACGCAGATCTTCCTCTAAGGGTCTATCAGATAGTGAACACTTTCCGTTATGAGACCAAGCACACAAGGCCTTTCATAAGGGTGAGGGAGATACATTTCTTTGAGGCACACACCGCACATGCAACCTATGATGATGCTGAAAACCAGTTGAAAGAATACACAGATGTTTTCATGAAATTATGTGAAACTATGCTGATAAGCCCAATAGCTCACAGACGTCCTGACTGGGATAAATTTCCCGGTGCAAGATACACAATAGCGTTTGATGCCATCATGCCCTCCGGAAGGACGCTTCAGATTGGGACTATCCACCAGTACGGAGACAATTTCTCCAGGCATTACGATATTGCCTATGCTGATGAGCAGGGAAACAGGAATCTTGTCTCTCAGACAACCTATGGTATGAGTGAGAGGCTCATTGCAGCCTTAATATCGATCCATGGGGATAACAACGGCCTTATTTTGCCGCCAAAATTCGCACCTATTCAGGTTGTTATTGTGCCCATACCTCCCGTTGATGATATAATGCGGGCATACGTGGAGAAGGTAAAATCGGATCTGGAAAGTTATGGTTTCAGGGTTCATGTTGATGACAGGGATAATTACACACCAGGCTACAAGTACAACGACTGGGAAATGAGAGGCGTTCCCGTGAGATTCGAGATAGGAAACAGAGAGGTTCGTGATAGTTCAGTTACAGCTGTTCTCAGAACAGGGGGGAAACGAAAGATTCCTGCTTCGGATATTGGAAATGCCCTTTCAGCATTGATTCTTGAAATCGAGGAAAAGTTAAGGGAGGCATCCAGCAATATGAACTCAAGGTTCGCGATGAAGTGCAGCAAATTTGAAGACCTGAAAAAAGAAAATACCGTTTCCACGGCATTCTGGTGCGGAAGAAAGGATTGTTCGGACAAAATAGAAACAGATGCTGATAAGAACTGCCTTGGTTTTGTAGAAGGCTCTGCTAAAAGTGGAAAGTGCATTGTCTGTGATGAACCCGGAAAAGAGGCAACATTTGCCAAGACTTACTGATTAGGGTATTCATATGGTAATTAAACTGGTCGCATTTGATATGGATGGTGTTCTGACCAAACATGCAAGCAGCTGGAGGTTTGTCCATGATGTTCTGGGAGTTAACAACAACCACAACCTGAAGAGATACAGGGAAGGTCTCATATCTTACCAGGATTTTCTGAATTCAGACATAGAGCTATGGGTGGAGAAATTTCCCGGAATCAGGAAAATTGATATAATGCAGATACTTTCCAGTGTTCCCATAAGAGATGATATATCCCAGGCCATCTCCCTGCTCAGATCCGCCGGAGCAATGGTTGTGATAATCTCCGGCGGTATATCATGGCTCACTGATATTCTCAACGAGAAGGCAGAATTCGATCAGCGTTATGCCAATGAAATTCTTACCGACTCTGATGGCCTGATCTTACCTGAGGGAAAAGTTGTGGTTGATCCGAAAAGGAAGGATGCGATTCTGAGATATGTTCAGGAAGAGCTCAATATCGACAGGGATGAAACCGCATCTGTTGGGGATTCCAACCTTGATACAGCAATGTTTGATCTTTCTTCGCTGGGCATATTTTTCTCATACAATGATCTATCGGGTGACCAGATGCCTCCTTCCTCCGACATCATCGAAAAGACTGCAGACGTATGCATCAGGAGTGGCAGGCTTATGGATATATACCGGTACATCTTCATGAAATAAAAGTGATCTGTTTTGGAAAAGGTTGAACTTAAGGGTGGTGTCAGAAGGCTCCCTTCCGGAGTGGATTGCATTGATTCCCTTATGAGTGGCGGTCTTGAAGAAGGTATACTCACGGAGATTTATGGAGAGGGAGGTTCAGGAAAAAGCAACCTCTCTGCCATATTTTCCATTTCGGCTATGAAACTTGGCAGGAAAGTTATCTTCCTTGATACAGAAGGATTTTCCACTGAGAGACTGCATCAGCTCCTGCATGGGGATATCTCCGTCCTGAAAATGCTCATGCTCTACAGGATCGTATCACTGGATGATCAGGAACTTTCACTGATGAAGTGCGAGAAGCTGATTGAAAAAGAGAATGTGGGTCTTCTTGTTGTTGATTCTTTTACAGAATATTTCAGGCTTGAGAAGACTGGTGATAATTTGTCCCGTGTTACTGGCATGCAAAAACAAATATCACTGCTCTCAGCAATAGCGGTGGCACATTCTATTCCTGTACTTTTGACCAATCAAATATATTCTGATCTTGATAGAGGTACTTTACAGCCATTTGGCGGATATGTTATAGATCACAGCATGAAGGCCATATACCAGCTCAGCAGGCTCCCATCCGGCAGCAGAAGGATAACTGTTGTCAAGCACAGGTCAATCTCTGAAGGCCTCACTGCTGAATTCAGAATAGTGCCGGATGGGGTTGAATGCATTCCATCTCCTCATGAGGCAGAGGTGACAAGATAATGGGTGTTGATATTTCCGGTATTCTTATGAGACATGAAACCACGGTGAAGGAGTTTTCCGGTCAGACACTGGCCATTGATGCCTATAATATGATTTATCAGTTTCTAAGCAATATTCGCCAGCCTGACGGTACCCCTCTTATGGACAGGAATGGAATGATCACTTCACATCTTTCTGGCCTCTTCTACCGCACGGTTTCGATGATTCAGATTGGTATCAAACCTGTCTATGTTTTCGATGGAAAACCATCTTCTCTAAAAAGCAGAACGCTCGAGGAGAGGAAGATGGTGAGGGAAAAGAACAAAATAGAACTTGAAAAGGCCATCGAGTCGGGAGATGCTGAAAAGATCAGATCCTTTTCGTCCAGGATAAACTACATAACTCCCCAGATTGTCACCGAGTCAAGAGACCTGCTTCACCTGATGGGTGTTCCTACGGTAAATGCAATAAGTGAGGGTGAGGCGCAGGGTGCATGGATGTCTGACAGCGGTTATGTAACCGGCGTTGTTTCCCAGGACTTTGACACACTTTTGTTTGGATGCAAAAATCTTCTCAGAAACTTCGCCTTCAACGGCAGAAGGAAGCTACCAGGAAGAAACGTTTACGTCAATGTAAGCCCTGAATCCATTTCCCTGGAGGAAAATCTTTCATCCCTTGGGATCACAAGAGAACAGCTTGTGGACATAGGTATCCTTGTTGGAACAGATTTCAATAAGGGTATAGATAGGGTTGGTGCTAAGACCGCTCTAAATCTCGTAAAAAAGTATGGCAATATATTTGGTGTTTTGGCAATGAAGGGCATAACCATAGAGAATCTGAAGGAAATAAGGGAGCTTTTTCTGAATCCACCCGTCAATAAAGATATAAATACAGAGATGAGTCCACCCGACACAGATGGAATAAAATATTTTCTCATTGAACAGCACTCTTTTTCTGAACAGAGAATATCGCAATATGTACAGACCCTAAAAGACAGCTACGGGAAACTCTCGCAGAAAACGCTCGACAGGTTTTTCTGATATTTATGGGATCATACACCTCTTCTTCTTTCCAGCCACTTCCTCAAGTCACGGTACTGGGCATAAACCGCGTAGACAAGTAAAAGAATTGTTACAACTTCAGCAAGAAGAATGGATGTGCTTAGACTTATCTTTGTGACAAGTGATGCCAGTGAGTAGATGATATAACCATAATACTGGGACACTGCAGAAAAAACATTCTCCTTTCCAATCTTCACATAAGACGGCGAAAATATCTCGTAAAACGTGGAGTTACCATAACTAAAGCTAAGAAGGGGACCGGGAATGGCATAAATTCCTGGATTGCTTCCATTTTCACGAATTGTAATGGATATTTCAGATCCTGGGGGCACTGCAGAGGAACTTGTGGTTATGTTAACCTCCTTAACAGATAGGCTCCCAGGAGAAACAATCTCTGTGTAGGAATCGTAAAGAGAAACAGACCTTA
>JAMCUH010000033.1 GCA_023379435.1 Thermoplasmatota archaeon
GAGGATAATCAGGAAGAATAATGTCAATGGATAAAGTCAATTGAGTTCATTGGTAGATAACGGTTGAAGCAAATTAATGAAAGGTACAAAAATTTATATCTGCTCAAATTTTTTTGTTCCATTTAGCTCGTCTGAAATAGGGTAATGTGAGTGTCTGAAAAATGAAACTAAGGAGATTCCTAACATTGTTTACAGCAGTGCTTGCAGTTATTTCTGTAACAGTCCTTTTCGCCCCTCTTCTTGAGGCTTATAGTCTGAACAGTTCACTCGTTGAAGGGGCGGTAAATCCAAGAGCCACTTACAGTTACGAGATGGATGCATTTGGTCCGATTAATTTTTACCATAACAATTCGGCCAGCAATCTAATGGGTAATCTCGGTTTCACCACGAGCTACATAAATATCACCATGGAGAATGGCTATGCAACATTCTCTGTGAAATTGTACGGCAAACCGGCTGGGGATACTCAGGTGCATCTTGCAGATTCGTTTGTTTTGAAAGCAGGGGATCAATCCAGGCTCTTCGAGTCCTTCTTTCCATCAGGAATCGGAGAAGCAGGAGTTTTTGTTAACGTGTTCAACAACACCGGTCAGTATAATGGCACTGCGAATGCATTCTCAGCTGTAAATGTTGGCAGAGGCACTCTCTACTCCACATCACAAATGGTGAAACTGATCAACGTTCCGGAACAGCCATCTGGTTACTTCGAAAGACTGTCCTGCACCCTTGATGCGAACTCGGTCTATTACATTGAGTCCCCGTCGCATTCATTTCTTATCCATATCCTGTTCACAGGTAATTCGACCGTAATCTCTACTTTGTTTGGTTCATCGTCTGTCTCCAACGTTACTCTGCTTTATATCTCACTGGAAAGGACAAATGTTGCAGTTGAAACACTGAACGTACTGGATTATGTCGCACAGTATATTACCGTGGTGCCAATAATGTGGATTTTGGGTGTAGTTTACATGATCTCCCTGTACAGAAAAGCTTCGTGGAGACGGAGGAGTTAAATGGAGTCTGACTCCGTTGAAATGATTGCGTGCAGAAATCTTACAAAGGCGTTCAAAAAGCGCAGGATTCTGGACAATGTGAATTTCAGCCTTGGGAAAGGACAAATGTTGCAGTTGAAACACTGAACGTACTGCATTATGTCGCACAGTATATTACTGTGGTGCCAATAATGTGGATTTTGGGTGTAGTTTACATGATCTCCCTGTACAGAAAAGCTTCGTGGAAACGGAGGAGTTAAATGGAGTCTGACTCCGTTGAAATGATTGCGTGCAGAAATCTTACAAAGGCGTTCAAAAAGCGCAGGATTCTGGACAATGTGAATTTCAGCCTTGACGGCGGTGTCAACGTTCTGGTTGGGGAAAATGGTGCAGGAAAGAGCACCCTTTTTTACCTGATGAATGGCATAATGAGACCAGACAATGGCATTGCTATGCTCAACGGTATCGATTCATGGAAAAACCACAGGCAAGCAATGAGAGAGGTTTCTTTCATGCCTGAAAAACCTTCGGTGCTGGGGGCCACATCAGTGAAAGAACATATTTACTGGTTCTCGTCATTAAACGGTACTGGAACGGAGCGCATAATTGATTACATGCACCTCTTCCGGGTCGATTACATATTGCCGGCCACTTTTCAATCCCTGAGCATGGGTGAAATGTATTGGTTCTCGTCATTAAACGGTACTGGAACGGAGCGCATAATTGATTACATGCACCTCTTCCGGGTCGATTACATATTGCCGGCCACTTTTCAATCCCTGAGCATGGGTGAAATGCAACTTGTGATGATTGCATGCTATCTCAGCACCGATTCGTCAATTTTCATTCTCGACGAGCCCAATTCAAATGTGGATGTTCATAAACGCTCACTCATATCGACAGCCATACGGGAAAAATCAGATAAATCTAACAGTCTTTTCCTGATTTCAACACATGTGGTTGATGAAATGCTGACAATTTATGACAGGATGCTGGTGCTGGACAAAGGCACCGTCAAATTTTCAGCTGAATCCGTAAAGTCATCCTCCGTGAGTATACTGCGTACCAGTAGCAATAATCAGATGCTTGATTTTGTTAGGGAAAAAGACAAAAGCGCAGTGCTGATCAACGGCGCTGTTTTCACGTCGCTGGGAATAAAGGAATGCGTGGAAATTGCATCTGAACATGGAATCATGATTCTGTCTTATTTCCTTCTGCCAGATGAACTGAGGGGGCTCTATGAGTAAATTTGCGCTTCAGAGATTAATCAGTATTGAGATGGATCCTTATTTTCTGGTGGAACTCCTCATTATATTTTCTGTTTTAATAGCTGATTATTCCATAATCTACCTATATGGCATGCAGCCTGGAAGTTCTTCTCTGCAGGTCTATAATTTTACGGGTTCTGTCTTGAAATCCATCTACTTTCCCTATGTATTGGTGCTCTCCCTTAATGTTTTCATGGTAACTGCTTTTCTCGAAAACGGAAAGATTCTCACACTTGTGACATTTGGCAAGAGTGCAAAGGGTGTGCTAACCTACATGTTCCTCTGGGCAGTATTGTATTCAACGGCTATCACTGCTTTGATATTCACGGTGAATGTCTATCTCCTTGAATTCACAGAATCCCTAGCAGCCTTTGCTGAGATAGTGTTCTATCTTGCTTCGTTCTCGGTCCTGTTTATTGGCGCAGGTTTTCTCGTTGCGACTTCCATACGAAACCCCGTTTTGTCCGCAGGCTCACTTATTGCGTTCTTCATCTTCGTTTCACCCCCATTCTTTGGGAAAGGTGCCGATGCTAATCCTATTCTTTTCGCCTTTACTGGATTCTCGCACATAGGCGATTCCACCCCGTTTTCGGGTGTGTTTGTGGACGGGGGCGTACTGGAATTTGTTCTCGGCGTACTGGAATTTGTTCTCGGCGCTGTCCTCTTTGTACTGGCTCTGATAGTCATTGAAAGAGTGAGCCTTAAACCCATGAGGAGGTGACAATGTGAGGTGGAAACAATTTCTTAGACTGACAATTATCTCTGTTGCATTCATCGTGTTGTTTTCAAGTCTATGGTATTATTCCGGTTACCACAATTCTCCCGTCAAGGTAGAGACCCCAATTTATCTCAATTTTTATAACAATACCTTCTCGGATAATATACCGTTGTCACTGCATGTTACAGAGCAGATAGTTTCCTACGGTAATGGAGGCGCGATCTCTTATTATGACGGGATTAGCATCAATGGTACAGTAAAACCGGCAGCGGATGATTATGCCGTCTACGTCAATTCATCATCCTCAAGCATCAGGATAGTGGTAAATAACCTCAGTTATGGCAGTTCCGGGAACTTGAAACTATCACTCAAACCTGGTTTTTATAACGTAACGGCAGTGTTCGAGATGAACATCTCAGTAGGAAGGGGCACGAATGTTTTCAGCATTTTTTCAGAGATGAGAACAAACATCTCTGGTAATTTCATCACCATTCTTGTCAGACCGGATTCCACGGTGTATATTTACCCCTTTGCTGCTTCCATTTTTGCTGCAGCTCTCTTTACTGGGATATCGCTATTAGAAATGCGAAGATTCAATAGAAATTTTATGCGCAAATGAAAGACAATTAAGAAGGGGCAGCAAAACAGTCTACGAGGTTCATAAAATCTGTTATGGGATGTAGATAGACATCATGGATCAATCAACTCCAAGTCTTCTCGAAAGCTAATTTTATGCTTTCGATCCCTGTATATAATCCATTTGAAAACCAAAAAATAGCATCATCAGACAGCAAAGGTGCGACTTCGTCGAAATTTCCTGAATTGGCTGCCTTTTCATATGCTCGCAAGAATTCTTCCGGCGATTTAATATCCATATTTCTCCCTGTGCTAATTCAAGATCGGCAGAAATTTTTTGTCATTTACCATTTTGATTACTTTTTAGTTGTAAAGCTTGTTCATCTCATAATTATTTATGTAATCCAATCAGCACTGAGTTGTTTCCCATGTACAATTCTCTCCTTATTGTAATCAAGTCTATTCTCAAGCCTTACAAATCCTCTGTTTGCCCATATTTTATAGAAGAGAAATACCTATTTTACAGCTTCGATAGTTCCATGAACGTTCAGATCATAAACAAGTTCATTGTGTTTGAAAATACGAATTTTATTAAATCCATAATCTCTCAATCTTTTGATAATGTCATCCCTATTCCCTATTACTTTGTTACCTATACATGTGGTATACTCGATTCTCACCATTTCAAACTTTGATATTCCTTCGTCATTAATGATCTCGAATTCCTTTCCCTTAATATCTAGATCCAATAAAAATGGCGCTTCAATGGAAAATTCCTTAAGAATGGAAGATAAGCTTACACTTTTAACTCTAACTGTCTTCTTGTTTTCTAAATCATAGGCAGATGAATGTCCACTACCATTTGGATCAAGTGGATAATCTATTTCTCCGTCATTTCCAATGGCATAATTCTTCATTATGATCTTTTCCGATAATTCAGGATTTAGTTTTAGATTTTCCAGTGCGAGATTATACGAGTTAAAATCAGGTTCAAATGAGTAAATTATGGCGCCTCTTGATGCATAGTATAACGCTGTATCGCCAATAAATCCTCCAGCTTGAATAACGATTTTGTTATTTAAGTCAAAGTTGGAAAAATGTATTTCATTCAAAAAAGTTTCAGAAAATATAAGGGGATTAAAATTCTTTATATTAAATCTTATATTATTCGGTGTTATTACTTCATTATCTTTATAATTCCAGTATCCTTTCTTATCAGAAAACTCTACACCATAAATAAGTCCAAAAGCAAACAGTTTTTTAATATCTTTCGCATTTTCTTTATTGAAAGATAATTTAAAATTATTTGGAAGTACTAGATGCCCGCTTTTTTTAACTAAATTAATGGAATTATATATCCTATTTCTTCTGCTAAGCGTATTAAGCCAAAGGTCCTTATTCATTTAATTCTCATCTATGCTTTAATCCAGACTTAAATCTCCATGTTCTATTTAATCTTCTCCTTTTGATATAATACATTATGCCTGTTGATTTTTTCCTTCTTTCCTCTTTTGACTGACTCAAATAATTTTTCAGAGATGCCATGGTATGCTCTTAATGCAACAAGTAACATTTGGGACGGCCTTCCAAACCCAGCGTGATCTTATTTGTAATTCTTTCATACTTCCTCGTTCTCTTTTAGGATCTATCTTAAATTACTCTTCTTCAGCAATCATGATGTTTGATTAATGAAAATAATAAACCAAACTCTTTCCGCAGCCATATAGAAGATAAAATACTATGTTTGAAGATGGCTCGTTCGTTCCTCAAAGCTGGTACCGTAAAGTTATTGACCGAGGACTTTAATTTTCACCGATTTATTCAGAAAAACTTGAACAGTGAAAAATTTCTTTTCTGCCTGCGTTACAATATTGTAAATGAGAGATTTTACGAGTCTGCCCGTCAGGATATTTTATCGTAATTTCCTGAAAACGACCAATCTGTTGGTATTTGTTCCCTTGGTATGGTTTCTCACGCCCCAAATGTTGGAAGTCTTTGTGAAGTTTTGCACGTTAACCATAATCCCCAGAGGCTTAAAGCCTTCGTTTATGCCGTCTCTGAGTACGTGTTCATCCAGATTTGTTTTTCCGTTTCTCACCTCTCCAACCTCGAATATTACGTATCCATTATTTTTCGTGACAGCAAAGATCTGTTTCATTACTTCTCTTATGAAGAAGTTCCACTTTTCAATGTTTGCAGTTGTGAATATCCTTGATTGCCTGGATCTCACATCAAGAGCATTGAACCAGCATCTAAGCCAGTTATCCTTTGCATAATCCACAACATTAAGAAATGGAGGTGAAGTAATTGTCATATCGATGCTCTCTTCATCAATCAGTCTTGATGCCTGTCTTGAGTCCCCGGTCATCAGTCTGGAGGAGACGCCAGTTTGGTTTATCAATTCTATTTGCGCTGTATCCTTAAAATCCCTGAGAAGAGATACTGTCTTCTTCATTATTATTTCCTTAACGTTTCTGTATTCAGGTACCTTTCCGGTCCGATGATTTATCCTTTTCTGCTCTTTTTGCGTAACTGCCTGATTGGGAGGTAGAGTGTATACAGAAAAGAAACCGCTGGAATGACCAGTGAGCCTGTTTGTAGCAACCATTCTTATCCATCTGTCCACCGCATCTTCTTTCCCATCCTCTCGTCTCGAAATGAGATAATCCCTGAGATTGACCAGTTCTTTTTCAGTTTTCCTGTGATAAAACATCGATAGATCCATATCGGCTGTTATATTCTCAGAAAGGTCGATTTGCCTAAGCCTCCTGAAGATCTCATCTTTCTTCGGTATATTCAATCTTGGTGATACAAGAATCTCTGACAGTGGGTTTATATCAATACCAATGGAAGTCACCCTATTAAGAGCACTTTCTATCATGGTTGTGCCCCTCCCCATGAACGGATCAAAAACCATGCCTACTTTTCCCTTCATGATGTTTATGAAAAATCTGGGAAGCTGGGGTTTGAAACAGGCCCTGTATGAAATCTCATGCAACGAGCAAGCCTGTCTCTGTCTTGATGTCCAGAATTCGTCCGTTACCACCTGGACCTTCATACCATCGATTTCCTTAATTCTGCCTCTTGAGAATAAAGAATCAAGAGAATGGTAAGTCCCTGATGTAACATCATCATTATGATCTTCTGGTTTCACTTTGAGGTTAATCACTCAGTATTTTATTACTTATGATCTCGCATTATCTCTTAAGAAATCTCCGCAAATTTATGCTTATCATGATGTCCATAAGGGTAGCATCATTTCCGTAGAGAATAATCAAGAATAAAATATAACCTTTGGATTGACCTTGATGAGTGAGGAAGGAAAGGCAAGAAGAATTCCCATAGTCCCTGAAAGTGAAAGGCCTCCTAACCAAAAGTTTTCGGTTTCATACATGAATATGGATGCAGATCCATTTCAAGACTTCAACGAATTCTGCAGCGGGAAATGGATATCGGAGAATCCAATACCCGATGATAAGAGCAGATGGGGTGCAACAGAGGAACTCGTGGAAAGAAACATTTTCATCCTTTGCAAGATCGCTGAGGAGTGCGCATTTTCTGACAATAATGACAGAATCAAAAGAATGGTAGGGAACTTTTACACATCTGCCATGGACACGGAAAGAATTGAGATGCTGAGGTTCAAACCGATTGAGAAAATTATGAGCCGGATCGATTCCATCACTGAAACAGACAAAATCATTGAGCTAATTGCTGATCTTCATTCCCTTGGAGTAAAGGGTGCATTCACTCCGTTCTCAATGGCAGATGAGAAGAACAGCTCCATTTATGGTTTCTACATATATCAGGGAGGACTCTCCCTTCCCAACAGGGATTATTATCTTCTGGATTCCTTTTCCAGTTTGAGGGATCTCTATCTGTCACACATAGGGAAGATGTTCTCTCTCTACGGTTACGGAGAAAGAGAATCTGAACAGAACTCAAAGACAGTAATGGAAATGGAGAAAAGGATTGCTGAGATAAGCAGGAGGCCTGAAGATCTGAGGGATCCGGAGAGGAATTACAATCGACTTCCATTGCGTGATATTGAAGATAAATTCAAAAACCTTAACCTGCAGATTTACTTTAAAAAAATAGGGCTCCCTGAATCTGATTACGTTGTATCAGGTCAACCCGAGTTTCTGAGTGGAATCGATCGCCTCCTGCAGACCTTCACTCTAGAACAGTGGAAGACGTATTTCAAATGGCAGGTTCTTCACTTTTCGGCACCTTATCTCCATTCCGATGTTGAGAAGGAAAACTTTGATTTTTTTCGGAGAAAGTTGCTTGGTCAGAAAGAGCAGGAGAAAAGGTGGAAAACTGCCGTCAAGGTGATTGATAACTGCATCGGCGAAGCTCTTGGAAAGCTGTATGTTGAGAGCGAATTCGGCGAGGATTCGAAAAGAATGATGGCAGAGATGGTTGACGACCTAATGGAAGTCTTCACTGATCGCCTGAAGAATATTGAATGGATGAGTTCTGAGACAAGGCAGAAGGCACTGGAAAAGTTCAGGAAGTTCCGCGCAAAGATCGGCTATCCGTCGAAGTTTCTTGATTATTCCGGGCTGGTGATTGAGAGCGATGATTATTTTGGCAATGTCACGAGATCAAATTCATTTGAATTCAGGAGGCAGGTTTCAAGGTCCAATAGGCCGGTTGACCATGAACTATGGGAGATGACTCCTCCAACGGTGAATGCTTATTTTAACCCAACAGGCAACGAGATCGTCTTTCCTGCCGGGATTCTTCAACCCCCATTCTTTGATCCCAGGATGGATGCCCCAGTGAATTATGGAGCCACCGGTGGTACAATAGCTCATGAGATTACTCACGGTTTTGACGACCAGGGCAGGAGATATGATGAAAAAGGTAACATAAAGGACTGGTGGTCTGAATCTGACGAGAAGGCTTTCAACTCCAAGGCAAAGGATGTGATCACTCTCTATGATTCATTCGAGGTTCTTCCCGGATTCCATGTAAACGGCAAGCTTACACTGGGAGAGAATATTGCGGATATAGGAGGAGTAAGCATAGCATTCGAGGCTTTGAAAAGGAGACTTAAGAAAAACCCTGAAATGCAGAGGAGGATCGATGGATTCACCCCAGAACAGAGATTCTTCATAGGATGGGCTCAGAGCTGGCGTTCATCTGTGAGGGATGAGTCACTAAAATGGCTTGTAACAAGTGATCCTCACTCACCTGAAAAGATAAGGGCCCAGGTGCCGGCCATGGTGCACGAGGAGTTTGAAGTTCACTTCTCTGAGTTCTCAAAATTAAAAAGCACAAATTTCAAGAAGATAAGAATATGGTAGGGAATATTTTTTTACAATTTACCATTCACTTTTACTATGCATGAAAACAATACGAGAGCTACGAAAA